>QWQU01000060.1 GCA_003670735.1 Chloroflexota bacterium
GCGGACGAGCGCATCGGCTCGGACGTCACGGGCGACGAGGTCGTCGGTGACCATGGCAATGAACTGCGGTTTGTCCTCGATCACGGCGGCGAGGACGATCACGCCGGACTGGATGTGGCTGCGCAGCTGGTCGACGAGACCACGTAGCGCATCAGCGCTCGCGGCTTCGACGCGGGCTACGAGCAGGCTCGCGCCGTTGACGTCCTCGACGTTGGAGGTGAGGTCCTCGGCCTGTCCGGCTGAGGCCTGGCGCGCGAGTGCGTCAGCGCGTCGGCGCTCCTCGGCGATCTGGTGCTCGAGTGCGTCGATGCGATTCGGGATCTCCTCGGTCGGCACCTTGAAGCGCAGAGCGAGGGAGCCGACGAGCTCCATACGGTCTTCGATGTAGCGTTCGGCTTCGGGGCCGGTGAGCGCCTCGATGCGGCGCATGCCGGCACCGATGCTCGCGTCACTGATGATCACGAGCATGCCAACGCCACCGGTCGAGTGCAGGTGGATGCCACCGCATAGCTCGCGGCTGAAGCACTCCTCGGTGTGGGCGGCGGGGTTGAGCGCGTGCGACTCGCAGTACTCAACCATGCGCACGTTCGCGGTGTAGCGGTCTTCGAAGAAGGCGATCGCACCGCGCTCGATCGCTTCCTCGTATGGGAGCTCGATCGTCTCGCGCGAGATGTCGTCGCGGACCTTCGCGTTGACGAGGCGCTGCACTTCGCGCAGTGACTCGGACGATGGCGACTCGGGGTGTGTGTAGTCGAAGCGCAGACGATCGGGGCCGACGTACGAGCCAGCCTGGCGGACGTGGGTGCCGAGCACGGCTCTCAACGCCGCGTGCAGGAGGTGTGTGCCGGTGTGGTTGCGCGCGCTGTTCACGCGACGTGTCTGCTCGGCGTGCGAGGCAGCGCTCGCGCCAGTCGCGATATGGCCGGTCAGCACGCTGCCGACGTGCGCGATCGCGGAGCCGTGGCGCTGTGTGTCGGTGACGCTGAATGTGCCATCGGGCGTGACGATCTGGCCATGGTCGCCGACCTGGCCGCCGCCCTCCGGGTACATCGAGGTGATGTCGAGGACGAGCTCACCTTCCTGGCCTGCCTCGAGACGCTCGACGCGCGCGCCGTCGCGCAGGATTGCGAGCACGGAGCCGTTGCCCTCGAGTGCCTCGTAACCGACGAAGGCGCTCTGCAGGCCGAGCGCGGCGTACTGCTCGCCGCGGGCGTCCTCGAAGTCAGCGAAGGAGCCCTCGCCACGAGAGCGCACGCGCTGCGCAGCCATCTCGGCCTCGAAGCCTGCCTGGTCAACGGTGAAGCCGCGCTGTGCAGCGACCTCGGTGGTGAGCTCGGGCGGGAGACCGTGCGTGTCGTAGAGCACGAACATGTCGCGGCCGGGGACGATGAGCGACGAGGACTCGCGCTCGAGCACTTGCTCGAGCAACTCGAGGCCACGTGCGAGCGCCTGCTGGAAACGCGCTTCCTCAAGACCGACGACGCGCAGGATGTAGTCGCGCTGCGGGCCGAGCTCTGGATGCGCGACGAGTGATGCATCGATCGCGGCGTCGACCATCCGCGAGAAGAAGGCCTCGCGGATGCCGAGCGTGTAGCCGAAGTAGATCGCGCGACGGAGCACGCGGCGCAGCACGTAGCCGCGACCTTCGTTCGCCGGCAGCACGCCGTCGTTGAGCAGGAACGCAGTGGCGCGAGAGTGCTCCGTGATCGCGCGCAGTGCGCGGGCAACTTCGGGGCTTTCGTCGGGGTCGTAGACGCGGCCGGAGATCGTCTCGGCGTTGCTGAGGATGCCGCGCAGCTGGTCGGTCTCGTAGACGGAGCGGACGTTCTGCAGCACCCACGAGACACGCTCGATGCCTGCGCCGGTGTCGATGTTCTGACCGGGCAACGGCTGCAGCGTGCCGTCGGGCTGACGGTCGTACGCCATGAAGACGAGGTTCCAGATCTCGAGGAAGCGACCGCAGCCGACGTCGGGGTGACAGGTGTCGTCCGCGCAGTTCGGGCAGCCGGGGGTGACGCCGAAGTCGTAGTGCAGCTCGGAGCATGGGCCGCAGGGGCCCGTGTCACCGGCCGCCCAGAAGTTCCCCTGCTCGGCGGTGTAACGGAGGATGCGGTGATCCGGAACGCCCTGCTGTTGCCAGAGTGCGAATGCCTCGTCGTCGTCGGTGTAGACGGTGGCCCAGAGGTTGTCGCGGTTCACCTTGGCGACGTTCGTGAGGAAGTCCCATGCCCAGCTGATCGCTTCCTTCTTGAAGTAATCGGCGATTGAGAAGTTGCCGAGCATCTCAAAGAAGGTGAGGTGCGAGAGGTCGCCGACCTCCTCCACATCCGTGGTGCGGAAGCATTTCTGAACGGAGGTCATTCGGGACGCAGGCGGCTGCTCCAGTCCCATGAAGTAGGGCTTGAACTGGACCATGCCTGCTGACGTGAAGAGCAGCGAGGGGTCACCGTGCGGGACGAGCGGCGACGAGGGGATGCGGCGGTGTCCTCGTCCCTCAAAGTAGGTGAGGAACGCTTCGCGCAGTTCATCGACGGTCACAGGACGGCCCTCGGATCACAGATGACGGCTGGTGACAGGAATTGGCGGGAGTGTAACATGGCTCACTCAGGTGAGCGATTCCGCGCTCGTCCTGGCACCCATCGTCATCGCCTCGGACTTCGAGTCCGGTGGCCCCGGAGCGAGTACGACCCTGAGCGCCGACCCTCCGCTTTCGAGTAACTCCCAATGACATCTCACCAGAACGCAGCAGGCTGGGTAGCAGTCGTGCTGGCGGCTGGCCGTGGCACACGCATGCGCTCCCGGCTGCCGAAGGTGCTCCACCCTGTTGCCGGTCGCACGATGGTGCGCCACGTCTGTGAGGCGGTTCGCGCTGCAGGCTGCGAGCAGATCGTGGTCGTGACCGCGGATGCCCACGACGAAGTCGCCGAGGCAGTCCGCGCCTCGATCCCCGGTGCGGTGATCGCCGTGCAAGGTGAGCCGCTGGGCACGGGGCACGCTGCGCTCGCTGCACGCGCCGCGACTGGTGACGCCTCGCGCGTGCTGATCCTCAACGGCGACTTGCCGCTGCTCACTGAGCGCACCGTGCGCGAGCTGATGCAGCGACACGACGCGTCGAACTCGATGCTCACGTTCCTCACGGCGTTCCTCGGCGATCCAACCGGCTACGGCCGCGTGATGCGTCGCATGGGCAAGGTCGTCGGGATCGTCGAAGAGACTGAGACCGACGCGACGACGCGTGGCACGCCCGAGGTCAACGTCGGGCTGTACGCAGCGAACGCGGAGTGGTTGTGGCCGACGCTGTCGGCAGTTACGCCGAGCCCGCGTGGCGAGATCTATCTGACCGACATCATTGCGCGCGCGGTGGAACATCCCGAAGGCGCGCAGGCCTACACGATCGTCGAGTCCGCTGAGGCGCAACAGGTCAACACACGCGTCGAGCTATCTCGCGCGGAGCAGTTGATGCGCGAGCGCATCCGCGAGCGACTGATGCTCGATGGCGTGACGCTGATCGATCCGAGCACGACGTACATCGATGCCGGCGTAATCGTCGGTGAAGACACGACGCTGCTGCCCGGTGTGCACATCCTCGGTGAGTCACAGATCGGTGGCGGTTGCCGGATCGGACCGGGTGCCGTGCTGCGCGACATGCGCATCGGCGACCGCTGCGAGATCGGTGGCTCCACGCTTGAAGGTTCGAGCCTGGCTGACGACGTGACCGTGGGGCCGTACTCGCACGTGCGCCCCGACTCGACGATCGAGGCCGGCGTGCACCTCGGCAACTACGCCGAGGTGAAGGCGTCGCGCGTTGGTGCGCGGACCCAGGTCGGACACTTCTCGTACATCGGTGACTCCGATGTCGGGTGCGATGTGAACATCGGTGCTGGCACGATCACCGCGAATTACGACGGTGTCGATAAGCACCGCACCGTGATCGGTGATGGTGCGTTCATTGGCAGTGACTCGGTGCTGGTCGCACCGGTGACGGTCGGCGCGAAGGCGCGAACAGCAGCAGGGGCGGTCGTGACGCACGACGTCGAGGCGGGCTCGCTCGTCCTCGGTGTACCGGCACGCGTGCGCCCACAGCGTGAGGGGGTCTGAGGTCCTTTCGGGGACCGACACTGCTTGGATACCACCTTATCTATCGCTCTCATTGTCCTTGTCGTATCGGCGGCGCTGCTGATTGTGATCTCAGCCGCTGAAGCAGCGATCGGCTCGATTAGCCGCGGACGCCTCCACGCCCCCACCGCAGGGCAAGGTTTGAACGACCTCCTCGATAGCTACATTCGCCAACGTCAGACGATCCTGCGCTCGCTCACCGTGGGCGGATCGATCGTGATGATCTCGCTGACTGTGTCGCTGGTGATCGTGTTCACGATCACGATGAAGCCCGGTCTGTTTGCGGAGGTCGTCGCCGGCGCGACGGCGCTCTTCCTCAGCACCGCGCTGCGCCAGACGGCGCGCACGTTCGCACTCGTGAATCCCGCCGCGACCGGCGTGCGACTCGCGATGCCGATCACCGTGCTGCAGTGGCTGTTCGGGCCGATCGGCTGGGGCGTCGCCGCGCCCGCTCGTGCCGTAGTGCGCATGCTCGGACGTGACCCGGATGCGGCCGAGGCCAATCCGGCTGGCGAGCTGCTGGCGGTGCTCGAACGCACCGAGAGCGATAACGAAGACAACTCACTGACCGAGGAGCGGCGCATGATGCGCGGCATCCTCGCGATGTCGGAGCAGACTGTGCGCGAGATTCTCTCGCCGCGCCCTGACGTCGCGGCAGTGCCGGTGGACGCCTCGTTCGCCGACGTGACGAAGCTGATCGCGGAGACCGGGTTCTCGCGCATTCCAGTGTTCGAGGAGTCGCTCGACCACGTGGTCGGGGTGATCTACGCGAAGGACCTGCTGCGGTACCTGCATGGCGATGTGCGCAACGAGCCGACGTTGACCTCGATTGCTCGGCCTCCCTATTTCGTGCCGGAGTCGAAGCGCGCGGACGACCTGCTCGCGGACATGCGGCGCAACAAGGTGCACATGGCGATCGCGGTGGACGAGTACGGCGGAACGGCCGGCGTCGTGACCGTCGAGGACCTCCTTGAAGAGATCGTCGGCGAGATCGCGGACGAATACGACGTTGAAGACCTCGAGGTACAGCACATGTCAGCCGACGAGGCAATCGTCGATGCCGGGCTGCCGATCGATGACCTGAACGAGCTGTTCGGGACCGAGATTGACTCGGAGGACTTCGACACGGTGGGCGGCCTCGTGCTGGCGCTGCTGGGCCGGATTGCCGGGCCGGGTGACGAGGTCGAAAGCGAGGACCACCGCATCTCGCTGCGGGTGCTGTCAGTGCTCGGACGCCGGATCAAACGCGTGCGCGTGCGCCGGGTGCACTCCGAAGAGCCTACGAGCGGCAAATAGCCGTGACGACCGCAGATTCGCCTCGATGCTCGCGGATTGTCGCGGCTTGCTAGGCTAGAGCGATGACCGCCCCATCGAGTCCCGGCCAAGACGGCGCTCCGGCTGATTTGGCCTTCCGCGTCGCGCTGCACCGTATCTATCGCCTGGGCGCGATGCGCTTCGGGCTGCTCGAACGCTACTTCGGGTCGCTGGAAGAAGCGTGGCGTGCGGACAGCGGCTCGCTATCCGCGGCAGGCCTCGACGCACGAACCGTGAACGAGGTTGTGCGCGCGCGAGACGAGATCGACCCCGACGCGGAACTCGAACGGCTGTACCTGGCTGGGGTGACGGCGCTCGCGCCGGCTGACCCGCGCTACCCGAGTCGCCTCGGTGAGATCGCAGACTCGCCACCCCTGCTCTATGTGCGCGGCGCCTGGTTGCCCGAGGACGAATGGGGCGTGGCCGTGGTCGGCACGCGGCGAGCGACCGCCTACGGGCGACAGGCTGCGGGCGAGCTCGCGCGCGGGCTTGCGGTGAATAGTGTCACGGTGGTCTCCGGACTCGCCCGTGGCGTCGATACGATTGCGCACAACGCTGCCCTCGAGGCTGGCGGACGAACGGTCGCCGTGCTTGCGAACGGCCTCGACACGATCTACCCACCAGAGAACGCGCGACTCAGCGACCAGATCGCGGAGCACGGCGCGCTGATGACGGACTACCCGCTCGGGACGAAGCCGCGGGCGGACTTCTTCCCTCGACGTAACCGTATTATGTCAGGAATCGCACTCGGGACGCTGGTGGTCGAGGGCGACCATGACTCGGGGGCGATGATCACGGCCAAGTTCGCGATCGAGCAGGGTCGCGAGGTGTTCGTCGTGCCGGGCTCGATCTTCTCGCCGCAGTCGCGTGGGCCCCATGCCCTGCTGCGGGACGGCGCTACGCCGGTCGCCTCGGCCGCGGAGGTGCTCGAGGCGCTCAACCTGACGATGGTTGGGACGCAGATGGACTTCGGGCGAGCGATGCCGCCGACCGACCCGGATGAGATGGCGCTGTTGGCGGCCCTCAGCCGGGAGCCTCGACACATCGACGAGGTGGCCCGAGCGTCCGGTTTGGCCCCAGCCACGGTGTCAGGTACGCTCGCGATGCTCGAATTGAAAGGTCTGGTGCGCGATCTGGGCGGCATGCAGTACGTCCGAGTCCGCGAAGACGGCGCCGAATACGACGCTCACCTCAACACGTCCGTAGCAGGACGGGCCGAATGACTACCGCTAAGACGCCCCGCTCGCGCGCCCGGACGCCGTCCGGCAAGCGCCTCGTGATCGTCGAGTCGCCGGCAAAGGCGCGGACGATCGGGCGCTTCCTCGGGCCGGAGTACATCGTCGAGTCCTCGATTGGGCACGTCCGCGACCTGCCCTCGAAGGCCGCCGAGATTCCCGAGAATGTGAAGAAGCAGCCCTGGGCACGCCTGGGGGTCGACGTCGATCACGACTTCGCGCCGCTTTACATCGTGCCGGCGACGAAGAAATCGCAGGTCACGAAACTCAAGGCGCTCCTGAAGGACGCCGACGAGCTCTACCTCGCAACAGACGAGGACCGTGAGGGCGAGGCGATTGCCTGGCACCTCCAGGAAGTGCTCGCGCCGAAGGTGCCGGTGCACCGGATGGTGTTCCACGAGATCACGCGCCAGGCGATTGAAGCCGCGCTCGAGAACCCGCGCGACCTCGACCAGAACCTGGTGGAAGCGCAGGAAGCACGGCGCATCCTCGACCGCTTGTACGGGTACGAGGTTTCGCCAGTGCTGTGGCGCAAGGTGCGACCGCGTCTGTCGGCCGGTCGCGTGCAGTCCTCGGCGGTACGACTCGTTGTCCAGCGCGAGCGACAGCGCATGGCGTTCGTCTCGGCGGCGTTCTGGGACGTCGACGCGACAATGAGTGCTGAATCGAACGCTGGAGCCGCCTCGTTCCCCGCGCATCTCGTCGAGATCGATGGGAAGCGCGTGGCGAGTGGGCGTGACTTCGAACCGACTACGGGCAAGCTCGAGAGCGAAGCGACGCTGCTTGATGAGAGCGCGGCGCGACGAATCTCGGAAGCTATCGGCAGCGCGATGGCGACGGTGACTGAGGTCGTCGAGCGACCGCACACCCAGCGCCCGGCAGCCCCGTTCATCACCTCGACGCTGCAGCAGGAGGCCGCGCGCAAGCTGCGGTTCACCGCGCAGCGCACGATGGGTGTCGCGCAGCAGCTCTA
>QWQU01000061.1 GCA_003670735.1 Chloroflexota bacterium
CCTCGTTCGCCCCGTTCGCGATCGCGAACATGACCGGCGGGAACCGCCTGCTGATCGGCGCGGCCTGGCCGTTGGTGTTCTTCATCTTCTGGTACCGCGCTCGCCGCAGCGTGCTGCAGCTCGAGCACGGTCACGCGATCGAGGTGATCGCACTCGCCGCAGCCGCTGTCTACTCGTTCTCGCTGCCGCTCAAGGGCACCATCGCGCTCTACGACACCGTGATCCTCGCAGCGATCTTCATCGGCTATGTCTACCTCGTCAGCAAGCATGAGACCTCCGAGCCCGAGCTGATCGGGCCAGCGAAGACGATCGGTGATCTGCCGAAGGTGCAGCGCCGCATCGTGCTCGCAGCGATGTTCCTGTACGCCGCGATCGTCATCCTCGCGAGCGCTGACCCATTCGCCGAGGGCCTGATCGTGACCGGCGAACTGCTCGGCATCGACCGCTTCCTGCTTGTGCAGTGGCTCGCACCGCTGGCGTCCGAGGCGCCGGAGTTCCTGTTCGCGGCCATCCTTGCGTGGCGCGGTCGCGCAGCGATCGCGATGGGTGTCGTGGTCTCGTCTGCGGTGAACCAGTGGACGCTGCTGGTGGGTGGACTGCCGATCGCGTTCGCGCTGTCCAGTCACTCGCTGCTGGGACTGCCACTCGATGGCCGGCAGATGGAGGAAGTGCTGCTCACCGCGGCACAGTGCACATTCGCCGTGGCCGTGGTGCTCAGCCTGTCGATCTCGGTGATGGAGGCTGGCCTGCTGGTCGGTCTGTTCGCGCTGCAGTTCCTGATTCCGTTCGAGGGCTTCCGCCTCGGGATGGCCGTGCTCTACCTCGTGATGACGGCGTTCATCGTGGTACGGCAGCGGAAGCTGATCCCCGGCCTGTTCCGCCTCGCACGAGGTGGGCAGCCGCCCTCGGCTGATCAGGCGACGAGCCCGACCAGCTGAGGCCGACCACCTGAGGACTGGCCAGCGATGCAATGACGAAGGGGCGCCTCGCGCGCCCCTTCGCTCTGTCCGTATTGGTGTTGGAGCTAGGCGACGAACGTAGCGCCGACCGTCACGCTCGCCTCGGGCGTGGCGGCGGTCGCCTCACGCCGCGAGCGCAGGCCCGCACCGGGCAGCGCTGCGGCCAGTGCCGCCCACGGCAGCACCTCGTCAAGCTTCGTGTGCACAGCCGGCAGCTCAGTGGTGACGGTGCCCTCGAGGTCGCCCTTCGTGCCCTTCTCGGCTACGCGGTAGACGAGCCCACGCCCGGAGGCAAGACGCACCTGCGCGTGGAAGGCCGGCATCGTCGCGAAGTAGACCGACAGCGGCATCAGCAGCGGCCACACGGCGACGGAGCGGACTGCCGTCCAGCTCGAGACATGCGCGGGGCGCGGACCGCGCTGGCGATACTCAGCGACGATCAGCGCGATCATCGGCAGCGAGCACACGCTGATCAGCAGGCCAGGCAGGTTCATGTGGGCCGTCCCCGCAACAAACGGGCTGTCACCGGCAAACCAGCGCAGCGGGTCGAGCAATGCCATGACATTCAGATTCATGCCAAGCATCGTGTAGCGGTCATCCGTGAACCAGCTTGGCATCGGCGCACCGAGGCGCAGCGCCATGTTCACCGGCACGGCAACGCCGAGCGTGAGCAGGAACCACTGTGACACCCAGAGCGTGTGCACCTTTGTGACGCTCACGGCGAGCAAGATGCGTCGAGGCATGCTCAGCGGTCCGCTCGAGCGCCAGGTCGCACGCCAGGCGTAGGGAATGTCGCTTGCGCCCCAGGCGTGACGGACGGTCTGGAAGTAGTGCGCTGTCGTCGTCTTCACGACGCTGTCGGTGAGCACGCAGTCGTTGCCGAGGCGTACAAACATCGGCTCGACATGCACTCGATCGCCGAGTGAGTAGCAAGCCTTGAGATAGAGGTGCCAGTCCTCGGGAATCACTTCCTCGTCCCAGTAGTCGATCGCGTGCAGCATCTGCCACGAGAGCGAGTAGCACGAGTTCGGGAACTTCACGCTCAACGGAATGGTGAGGTTCGCAAGACGGTTGATGCCCGACAAGCCATCGACCATGCGCGGCGCCGCGGGCACGTCCCAGATGTTGTTGGAGTTGTTGATCGCGGGCTGCCAGAAGGTGCGGTAGCGGTCGGTGCCGGTGAGGAACTGGTAGTTCAGCACGGCGTAGTGGTGCGGCATGAAGTACGCGTCGGCGTCGCAGCTCGTGACAGTGAAGCGCTCGATGTCCTCGAGGCCAGAGGCGATCAGGCGGCGATGCGCGTCGCGCAGTGCCCACGCCTCGTTCGAGCCCTTGCCCGGCGCCTCACCATCGAGGCCGGACGGGTGGTAGGTCGCAAACATGTCGGCAAAGACGTCGCGGTAGGCAAGCAACAGGCGCGCAGCCTTGCCCTCGGAGCCGTCCTCGCGCGCTTCCATCGCCAGCACGACGACGATCTGCTCGCGGTTCGACTGCGCAGCGAGCGAGTCGATCGTGCGACGCAGCTCGGACTCGGCTTCCTTGTAGTTGGGGATCACGACGAGGTGACGCGGCCAGTCCCACGCATCAGCGGTGGCGTGTGACGCCTCGAACTGCGCGTAGCGGGCGCGCCAATCGGTGTGCAGCCAGCGCGCGATGCGGCGCTCGCCAACGATGTTCGCGATCACGATGCCGTAGGAGCGCACGACCCAGTAGGCGAAGAAGGCGGTGACGCCGAGCGCATACACGCTCGCGGTCAACGGGTGCAGCGGCATGAGGAAGATCGCCGCAACGACGGCGACCGAGCCAGCGAGCGGGAAGAGATTCGCGAGCCGCTCTCGGATCGCGGATGAGGCAAAGACGCTTGGTGACGTCTCGGTGATAGGTGCAGGAAGCACAACCAGGTCACGCGTGACGCGTGCCGAGGCATGCCGAGGACGCGGCACTACGGCCATAGGAACAACACCTCACTACCGCGAGGTTCTCCCTACGCCGCCGGGGTTAGCTGACGGGCTACGGCGGAAGCACCGTTCACACTCGAACCACCGTAGTGGCCGGAGCGCGATTCGCCCCCAAGTTGGGTCCCCCGGTCCCCGAGTCGAACTCGGGGATTAGGCGCGCCACGCGCAACCGGAGCTCCAGCTCCACAGCGCTCAGCGTGCGCGGGCGGTCGGGCACGACCGCTCGTACGAAGGAAACTCTAGCACGAGGCGCGATTCGGATCGACGCCAGCTGATCTTCTCGACCCGGGCAACGTGAAGGCCCGGCGCGTTGCGCCGGGCCTTCACCCACCGCCAGCCACCCGAAGAGCTAGCGGAGTCGTTCAGTACTGCAGCCTAGCGGCGCGGGCCGCCTCGGCCACCACCGCCGCCGTAGCCACCACGGTCGCCACCGCCACCGTAGCCACCACCGCCGCCGCGGGAACCACCGCCGCCGCCGTAGCTACCGCCGCCATAGCTGTCGCCACCACCGCCGTAGTTACCACCGCCGCCGTAGCTGCCGCCACCGCCGCCGTAGTTACCACCGCCGCCGTAGCTGCCGCCACCGCCGCCGTAGCCACCACCACCGCCGCCGTAACCGCCGCCACCACCCCGCGGTCGCTCTTCGCGCTCACGGGCCTGGTTGATGTTCAGCTGGCGGCCACCAAAGTCGTGGCCGTTCAGCGCATCGATGGCCTTCTGGGCGGAGTCGCCCGCCATCTCCACGAAGCCGAAGCCGCGTGGGCGGCCCGTCTCGCGGTCAGTGGGGAGCGCAACCGAGACCACTTCGCCGTACTGGGCGAAGAGCTCGCGGATGTCGTCCTCGCGCGCGCTAAAGGGAAGGTTCCCTACGTAAATCCGTTGATTCGCCAAGCGTTCACTCCAAGTCGGGCCGAGCCGACAACACCGCCCCGCTACGCGGAACGGTCAGACCAGGGACTCTCAGGCTCGGACGAGGACGCTCGGGTGAAACGGCCAGTTCAGACTGAGAAGGAGTTGAGATGCCTCAACTACCGCGACCAGTATACAGAACGGTTTCCGGGCGTGTGGTGCCCCGGAGGGGTATCGCAGCCGACCAGACAATCTCGATTGTGCACAGGCTGGCGCACAAGCAAACGGCACGCGTAACCTCGATCACCTGCGGGCGGGGTTAGCAGTTACACGTGGAGACTCTCCCCGCATGCCCTCACGTACTCCTCAGCCCGATCGCGGGCGCGGCAACGCACGCCCCCAGCACACCGAACGTGATGACCGCGACGAAGAGCTCGATGAGCTCGAGTACGACGACGACCTCGAGGATGACGAGGACTGGGACGACGAAGACGTCGTCGCGGCGCCTCGGAAGTCCCGTGGCCCACTCGTCCTGCTGACACTCGGCGCACTGCTCGCGGTGTTCATTGCCGGCGCACAGTTCCTGCGCCTTCCGATTCCAGGCCTCGAGTACCTACCAGGCGGCCGCAACACTGCAGCGGCGTCCGGCAAGCCCGCGATCGACCCAAGCGCACCCGTGCTCCACGACCTGGCGTCCTTCCGCAAGAAGTACGGCGACCCCAAGCAGGCGAACTACGGCCGCATCCAGATCCCGTCGCTCGGCATCGATGCCCCGATCGGCAAGAGCGTCGTCGGCAAGAACGGCACCCTCGCGGACCCGGAAGGGCCGAGCGATGTCGTCTGGTATGACTTCGGCGCTCGCAAGGACCTCGGCGGCGCGCCCGGGGCGGGTGGCAATGCCGTGCTCGCCGGCCACGTCGATCGTGCGGGCTTCGTCGAGTACGCCGGGGCGAACTACAGCGGCCCGGGCGTGTTCTTCTCGCTCGATCAGGTCACGCAGGGCGACGTGGTCGATATCACGGTGAACGACAAGACGCTGCGCTACGGGATCGTCTGGGCGAAGCAGGTGCCGACCGACACCGACTGGAACCAGCTGTTCTCCAGCAAGGTGCTGGGCGACTCGATCACGATCGTCACCTGTGGCGGCGACTTCGACTACGACAAGCACGAGTACGTACACCGGCTGGTCGTGCGCGCCGTCCGCGGCTAGCGACGCCCGATGGAAGACTCGCGCGGTACACTGACGGAGCTGTCGAACACTCGACATCACGCCGTTCCCACCGCACACGTCGCGCGACCCGCTTGGGCGTGCACTCGTCGAGGAGTTCACCGTGCGCGGATGGCGCCCCGCTTCGTTCGTATCTCGACTTCGTGTAGTGCGCCTGCTTGTCGGCTTCGCGCTGCTCTCGATGGTCACATCCTGCTCGATGCTCTCGAAGGCTGATGACTGGTCAGATTCGGGCATTCCGACGACCGATCAGGGCGTCGCAGTGCAGCTCATCAACACGCAGGTCGTCGAAGGTCCCGCGCGGATCGCGTTCGCGCTGATCGCGTCGAACGGCACGCTCGTGCATGACGCCGTCGGCAAGGTGCACCTGTTTCAGCTCGACGCGAACAACAAGCCAACAGACGCTGGCGAGTACGACCTCCGAGCAGTGTCCGTGCACAATCCCAGCGGCGCCGACAAGGCCCCGCTGGCAACGATGTACGTCGCAAATGTCGACCTGAAGCGAGCTGACTCGTGGGGGGCAACGCTGCTGGTGAAGGCTGGCGGTAAGCAGTACTCGCACCTTCGTACGCGAATGATCGTGTCGCCTCGAGACAAGTCGAGCGTGCCGGCGATCGGCGCGGCCGCGCCGCGCACGACGCAGCCCACCGCGCAGGACGTCAAAGACATCACGCAGATCGACTCCTCGATGCCGCCGCGCCCTGAGCTGCACTCGACAACCGTCGCCGCTGCGATCGACAGTAAGCAGCCGACAGTCGTGGCATGGGCAACGCCTGCGTTTTGCCAGACGCGCTTCTGCGGCCCAGTGATCGATGAGGTCGTCGTGCCGCTCGCAAAGGAATACGCGGGCAAGGCGAACTTCGTGCACATCGAGCCCTACCGCCTCGCTGATGCGCGGCAAGGGCGCCTGATCCCCATCCCTGAGATGGCGCAGTGGGGACTCGCGAGCGAGCCGTACATTTTCGTGCTCGATGCCAAGGGCAACGTCGCCGCGCAGTTCGAGGGCATCACCGCGAAAGATGAAGTCACGGCGGTGCTTGATCGATTGTTGAAGAGCTAGCGATGGCCGACTCGCTCGACACGACCGTAGGAAAGCCCGACTACACCGCGCTGACCTTCCCGGCCGCGCCGGCACACCGGCCGTACGTGATCCTCAACATGGTCGAGTCGCTCGATGGCCGAGCGACGATCGAGGGCAACGAGCGCGGCCTTGGCTCGACCGTCGACCAGGGTTTGATGCGCGAGCTGCGCGTGCACGCCGACGTCGTCGTCAACGGCGCCTCGACGCTCCGGGCAAGCGGCACCTCGCCTCGCCTCGGTAACACAGCGCTCGAAGCGATCCGTCTCGAACGAGGCAAGTCACGTGCGCCATACGGCGCCGTGCTCAGCCAGTCGGGCGACCTACCGTTGGACCGCATGTTCTTCACGTCGCCCGAGTTCCAGGCCTACGTGTACCTCTCGTCTACCGCAGACGAGGAGCGCCGTGCCGCACTCGAAGCGACTGGTCGTGGCGTGGTCGTCGTCCCGGACGGCGACGAGGTGCGCTCGATGCTCGCGCACATGCGCACGGAGCTCGACGCCTCGCTCGCGCTGGTCGAGGGTGGCCCGACGCTCAATGGCGCGCTACTCGAAGCCGGATTCGTTGACGAGGTATTCGTGACGCTCGGCCCGGTACTGGTTGGTGGTCGCGACCCACTCACCATCATCCACCAGCAGCGCGAACGCTCGACCGACGGCACCCGCCACCTCGAGCTGCTGCACGCGCACGCGAACCCCGACACCAACGAGGTCTACCTGCGGTACCGCCTCGTCCCTGGGAGCAGCCCGGCCTAGAGCGCACGCGCCGGTTCCCAACAGTCGTTCCGGTATCATGGTTGGGCCGCCTCGCAGTCTCGAATGGATCCTGCCTCCGTGCATTTGCTTGCCCTCGTTACCCCTCGAAGGCCACGACTCTTCTCACTGCTCGCGGTGTGTGTCGCAGTAGCAGCGGCATGCCTCGGCGCGACGTCACAGCCGGCGCGGGCGGAGCAGGACTTCGGCTCGGAGTACGAGGGTTACAGCACCGATGGTTCTACGGTGTATGTCACTATGGGTGCCCGGAGTCGTACAGATCAGAATCGATTACCACGGACTTGGCCTGGAGCCCATTCGCATCGAGTGCGCCGTCGGAGCCTCATTTGTTGACGTACCTCTGGACAGCGGGGCATTTCGCATTGATCGCAAGGTATACGTCGACGAGCACCAAACAGTCTCAATCGTAGGTTTTTTCGATCGGCCCTTCTTCGATGCGATCGGCGGCACGTTGCGCATTGAGCCTGAAGCGGGGCAACCATGCAAAGCTCGCACGGCAGTGTGGCGTGCATCGCGATCAGCAGGTTCGATTGCGGCCCCTCGCAACGGCTTCGGAACAGTGCTCACTACGAGCGGCACCGTGTATCGAGAGGCTACCAATACACCGGTCGGTGCCG
>QWQU01000062.1 GCA_003670735.1 Chloroflexota bacterium
GACATCGCCGCGAGGTAGTCCGTGCGGTCGGTGAACGGGATGTTCTGGGTGTACGTCCGCTCCTCGGCCAGCTTCTCCATCGATCGGTGGAGGTAGCCCACCACCATGTCGATGTCCTGGATGCGCTCCCCGTCCATGACGACGCGCAGGCGGAACACACCGTGCGTCGACGGGTGCTGCGGACCAATGTTCAGGACGTACGGCTCGGATGCGGTTGTCATCGCTCCTGCTTCCCTGTCTCAAACGGGAAGTGGGGCAGACCGGGGTGGTGGTCTGCGGAGATCTGCAGGAAGTCCTTGCGCAGCGGGAAGCCCGGGTAGCCCTCCCAGAGGAACATCCGGCGCAGGTCAGGATGACCTTCGAAGCGGATGCCCATCAGGTCGTAGACCTCGCGCTCCTGGAGCAGCGCGCCGGTGTACACGGGGTACGAGGACGGCACAGAGGCGTGCTCGTGGTCGTGGAGGCGAGCCTTCACGACGATCTGGTGGTTCTGGTCCAGCGACTGCAGGTGGTAGACGACCTCGAAATGGTCGTATTGGTCCACGCCGCACATGTTGCTGAGCTGGGCCGCGTCGAAGTCAGGATCGTCGTGGAGCCAGCGCAGGGCGTCCGCGAGCCGCTCGGGGCGCACCTCGACCCACTCGTCGTTCGAGGTCACCACGGAACCAGACAGACCCGCCTCGAGGCGAGCCGCCACGTCCGTACCAATCAGCTGTCGAGGTCCCCGGGGCAACTAGCGCCACTCCAGTGCGCGGCGACGCCAGGCGTACGCCAGCCCGAAGGCGAGGATCGCGATGAACAGCGTCGCCTCGAAGATCGCGGACCACTCGAGGCTGCCGTGAACCACGGCCCACGGGTACAAGAAGATCACTTCCACATCGAAAATGACGAATCCCAGGGCAAACAGGTAGTAACGAGCGTGGAACTGGCCCCAGGCCGTTCCTTCGCTCTCAACGCCGCACTCGTAGGTGGCGTCCTTGATGGGATTTGGGTTCTGTGGGCGCAGCCGGAAGCGGTAGAACGCCCAGGACGCGATCAACGGAATCGCCGGAAATGACAGGGCGAAGACGAGGAGCACACCGACTCGACCGAACTGTTCGGGAATCACCAGGCGGTCCCCTCTAAGTGGCGCAAAACCCCTGTGTCTCGCGCCCGAGCGGTTGTAGCACGGCCCGATGGTGGGTGCAATTTTCGCTAGATTCGTGACGTTCGAGGCGGAAGTACAGCCGCGTCAGCCCTGCGGCGAGGCGTCCTCGGCAGGCTCGCCATCCGGACTCCAACTGGCCCGGAGGCACTCCATCTGTTCGAAGTCATAACCGTCTCGTCGGACGTGGCGAGTGCGGCGGAAGCCGGCCCGGCCGAAGGCGGTCTGGGCTCGGTAGTTCCAGGACAGCGTGTGGAGGTAGACCCGGCGCAGCCCCCGATCGTCGAAGAGGTACTGAAGCATTGTGCGGACTGTGTCCGTCCCGAAGCCACGAGACCAGTACTCGCGGTCGCCGATCGTGATGCCGAGCTCGGCCTCCTGCAGCATTGGGTCGTAGCCGTAGTACATGACGTTGCCGATGTGTCGCGCCGTGGCGATGTCCTCGATCGCGAAGGTGCGCCGGTACGAGGACGGGTAGCTGAGGTCGTCGGTCATCGTCGCGAGGAAGTTCCGGTACGGCATCGTCATCGGACGAGCCGCGTCGTACTCAGCAAGTTCGGGGTCCTTGCGCCACTCGTAGTCGCGAGGCGCATCGTCGATGTGCTTCTCACGCAAACGGATGAGTGTGCCGGTGGTGATGACCTTGGGCGTCGTGCTGGTCACGCACCCGCCTCCTCGATAGCGCCCGCCTGCAGGTCGGCGATCAGCGCACTCGCTCGCTCCACCATGGAGCGCTCGTTGGCATAGGACATGCGCCCGGGTGCCTCGTGGATATCGACCCAGGCGACCACATCATACTCGTGGTCGTGAAGGGCGATGTCCCCGCCCACTGGCTCCATCAGGAAGTGGTGCACGACCTTCTGCACCAGCACGCCCTCCGAGGCAATCGTGTAGCGGTAGTGAATCGTGCCAACCTCGCCGACGATCGCGACCTCGAGTCCGGTCTCCTCGCGCACTTCGCGCAAGGCCGTGGCTTCGACGCTCTCGCCGGCCTCCGGCGTGCCCTTCGGCAGCGCCCAGAGATTATGTGAAGGGCGCGCGACGAGGATGACCTCGATCTGCCCGTCGTTCTCGCGGTAGACCACGCCACCGGCAGACATCGCCCGCCGGACCGGCTTCTGCGACACGTTGGTCGTCACGCCGCGGCGTCGACCACCGCCCCGAGAGCGGCGATTACCACCGCCGCCGTTCGAGGACGACTCATTCACGCTCATCCTCGTCGTCGTCCTCAGCGTCATCGAGGGCGATCAGTCGAGCCTCGGCGAGCGCGTGGCGGGCAGCGTCAGCCAGCCACGGCTCAGCGTTGAGCAGCCGCGTCAGCACCGCCTCAGCGGCCTCACCGGCAATCTCGCCGAGTGCGTGCACGGCCGCGAGCTGCACTTCGTCGTCGTCATCGCCCTCGGCCAGCAGCGCGAGCGGCTCCACGGCCGTGTCGAGCAGCAGCTGACCGGCGGCAATCGCCGCCGCGGCACGCGTCTCCGAGTCGTCGTCATCAAAGTTGTAGATCAGGATCGGCAGCCAGTCGTCGGAGGCGTTGCGCCCCATCGCACGAATCGAGGCGAGCCGCAGCCGCGCCGTCCCCGACTCGTAGTGCTCGGCAATCATCTCGGCGACCCACTCGTCCGAGGCCGCTCCCAGCGCCTCGAGCGAGCGCGCTCGAACCTCGTCTTCTTCGCCGCCATCTTCGACCGAGTCGCGCAGTGCCTCGCAGAGGAACTCGCTGGCGTCCTCGGGCAGCATCCCGAACTCCATCGAGACCACGTACTGCCCGAGGATGGTCGCCGCCTCGGCGCGCACGCTCGCCTCAACGTCCGAGCGCAGCGTGGTCACGAGCAGGCGCATGACGTCCTCGCGCTCCTGCTCCCAGAGCCCGCGCACCGCGAGGATGCGCGTGGCGGTATCCGGGTCCTGCAGGGCCGTGAGGTGCACGCGGTCATAGTCGAGCGCCGAGTCGTCCTCGGCCTGCCGCTGCAGCGTCGCAAGCACTTCACGCCGCCGTGCCGCACTGATCCGAGGCCACATCGAGAGCAGGTTGCCTGCCGTCTCGTTGTCAGCGCTCGAGAGTGCCGGCAGGTCGTGGAACGGGATCGCCTGCGACTCGTCCAGGATGAGCGCGATCACCTCATCGGGGGTCGCGGTCGTCCCTTCGCGGTCGTCTTCGTCGTCCAGCCGGTCGAGTTCGCCGTTGTCGTCGAACCCGCCCGCGCCGTCGCCGCGTGTCTGCTCGTCGTCGTCAGGCATGGGACTCCAGTCTAACAGGCCACCAAGGTGTGACCGACCGCTACGAGAGGCGCTCCGGACGAGGCTCACGCTGCAACAGCGCGCGCACAGCATCCTCTGGTGACTGACCTTCATGCATGATCGCGTGGAGCCCCTGCGTGATCGGCATCTCCACGCCGTACCGCGCTGCGAGGCCCAGGGCCGCGGTCGTCGTCGCAGCACCCTCGACCGCTTCGCCGATCTCCGCCACAGCATCCGCGAGCGAGGTGCCACGTCCGAGCAGTTCGCCGAGGCGGTGGTTCCGAGACAGCTTGCTATAGGCCGATGCCATGAGGTCACCGACCCCGGCAAGCCCCTGGAACGTCAGCGGGTCAGCACCCGCCGCGACACCGAGGCGCGTCATCTCCGCGAGCCCGCGCGTCAGGATCGCGCCTTTCGCGTTATCGCCGTAACCAAACGCGTCCACCATCCCGCCGACGATCGCGAAGATGTTCTTCAGCGCACCACCGAGCTCCACACCAACGATGTCCTCAGTCGTATACACACGGAACGTCGGCCCATGGAACGCAGCGCTAAGGTCGTCGAGCGACGCGTCCGCCGAGGCGATCACAGTCGTCCCCGGCAGCCCCGCGGAGACCTCGCGCGAGAGATTTGGGCCGGACAGCGCGGCTACTGGTCGCCCGGGCAGCGCGTCATAGATCACCTCGGACATGCGACGCCCGGTCGAGATCTCGATGCCCTTGCTCGCCGAGAGCACAGTCGCGTCGGACGCGATGTGCGCTACGAGCGGTTCGAGGTTGGCCGCGACCGTCTGCGCCGGCGTGCCGATCACAACGAGGCCGGTCGCCTCGAGCGCCGCTGCATCGCTCGTCGCATGCAGCAACTCGGGCAGCTCGATGCCGGGAAGGCGTCGAGTGTTCTGTCGTGTCGTCTCGATCTCGGCAGCCTCTTGAGGCGTCCGAGTAAACAACGTCACCTCGAGGCCGTTCCGCGCGAGCAGCAGCGCGAGGGTCGTCCCCCACGCTGTCGAGCCGATGACTGCCGCCGTGCGGAACGTCACGCGGTGCCGGGCGCCCTCGGTACACCGCCCTGACCCAGCTTCGGCTCAGTGCCACTCAGCAACCGCCGCAGGTTGCCGAGATGATTGAACTCCACCGATGCCGTCACCACGACGCCAAACACGAGGTACTCCGGAGAGAGCCGCCCGAGGTACACGAACACCACCATCGCCGCGAGACCAAGTCCCGTGCCGATCATCGACATCAGCGACACGTAGCGCGTCGCCCCGAGGATCACGAGGCCGGAGAGAATCGCCACCGTCGCCGCAAGCGGCGCCATCGCAAAGAACGCACCAAACGAGGTTGCTACGCCGCGGCCGCCTCGGAACCCGGCGAACACGGGCCAGGTGTGCCCGATCACCGCGCCGACCCCGCCGAGCGTGGCCGCCCACGAGGATTCAAACACCAGGTGGCCCACGAGCACCGGGAGTGCGCCCTTGCCGATGTCACCGGCCACCACGATCAGTGCCGGTACCAGTCCGATCGTGCGCAGCGTGTTGGTGAAGCCCGTCTTACCAGAGCCGTACTCGCGCACATCCAAGCCGCCCCACAGCCGTCCGACGATCAGCCCCGGCTGAATCGAGCCGACCATGTACCCAACAATCAGCACGAACAGCGCGGGGATCACGCCGGCAGCTCGTGACGGTCTTCGGATCGCCGACGGAAGCGCATCCGGATCGCAGTGCCTTCGAAGCCGAACGTCTCGCGCAGCCGGTTCTCGATGTACCGGCGGTACGAGAAGTGCAGCAGCTCCGGGTCATTGACGAAGAAGACAAAGGTCGGCGGCTCAGCCTCGGCCTGCGTGGCGTACATCACCTTGAGGCGCTTGCCATGCACCGCCGACGGACCGTGCTCGGACATCGCGCGCTGCATCACGAGGTTCAGCTCGGACGTCTGCACGCGGCGCTTGCGCACCTCATTGATGTGTACGGCCAGCTCCAGCAGGTCGTGGATACCCTCACCCTTCAGCGCCGAGGTGAATTGCACCGGCGCCCAGGGCACGAACTTGTAGCGCATGTCCACGCGGCGCGCGAAGGTGTGCCGCTCGTCAGGGAACTCCGCGAGGTCCCACTTATTCACGACGATGATCAGGCCCTTGCCCGACTCGGCAATCAGGCCGGCGATGTGCGTGTCCTGCGCGACCGTGGCTTCGCCCTGGTCGATTACGAGGAACACGACGTCTGCGCGGCTGATCGCGTGCTCGGCGACCTGCACGGAGTGCCGCTCAACGCCGCGCTCGATCTTGCCGCGTCTGCGGATGCCGGCCGTATCGACCAGCAGCATCGCGTTGTCTTCGTACTCGAATGGTGTGTCGATCGCGTCACGCGTCGTCCCCGGCACATCGGACACGATCGTCCGAGGCTGCCCGAGGATCGCGTTCACCAGCGACGACTTGCCGACGTTGGGACGCCCCACGACCGCGATCCGCAATCGCGGCGTGTCTTCCGGCCGCGTGGCGTCTGACACCATGTCGAGGATGCGATCGAGTAGGTCGCCGATCCCCATCCCGTGGTACGCCGAGATCAGCACCGGGTCACCGAGGCCCAGGGCGTAGAGGTCAGCCTCGTTCGTGCGCGCGCCGCGGCGGTCGGACTTGTTCGCCACCAGCAGCACCGGTCGTTGGGAGCGACGGAGCAGATCAACGATCGCCTCGTCGGCGGCCGTAATGCCCTCTGCGGCATCCACGACGAAGATCGTCATGTCCGCCTCATTGATCGCGGTGAGCACCTGCTCGCGGATCATCGGCGAGAACGGGTCAGCCTCAGGGCCTTCAACGCCGCCGGTATCCACCAGGCGCACGTAGCGCCCGCGCCACTCCACGAAGCCGTAGAGGCGGTCACGGGTCGTCCCCGCGACCTCTTCGACGAGCGCGCGGCGCGTGCGGGTCAGGCGATTGAACAGCGCGGACTTGCCCACGTTCGGGCGTCCGACGATGGCCACCAAGGGAGCGGAATCTTGTTGAGTAGGTTCGGTGGTCATGGTCGCGTCAGCGTAACGGACACTGAGGCCGGCTGCACTTCACGCACGGTCACCCCCTCAGGCGCCACCACTACTACTCGGCCATCAGCCGTCCCAGGCGCCATCGAGGACGCATCGATCGTCGCCCGCACCGCGGTCGGTGCGAGCGCATTGAGCCTCGCCAACGGGCCTTCGAGCGTCACCGAGACGCTCCCCGGCGACACACGCGCCACGAGGCCGCTGCGCAGCCCGGTGACCTCCGGAGCCACTGACACCACCGTCGAGCCGATGATCGGCACGATCGTCACCTCGACCGTCGCCGAGGGGATCGTCGCCGCCATGCCCTCGGGCGTCGTGATGCGGACGGTCGAGCGCACGTCAGCCTGCTGCCCGCTCACATCGACTCGAGGCAGTTTCAGCGTATCCAGCCCCTGCAGCAGGTCGATCGGCCCCTCGACCCGTGTCGAGGTTGGCGTGACCTTCACCCCGCTGATGCGATAGCCCGGCGCCGGCTGTCCGCCGACATCGGCCTCCAACGGCAGCGTCCGGCCCAGGATGTTCTGTCGTACCGCCATCGACACCTTGGAGGTGGCTGGCCGGATCGTGACGCCGCGAATCTCACCACCACCCTCGGCGGTCGCGGTCAGTGCCACGGTCTGGTCGAGCGGTGTGGTCAGGCCAGTGACGTTCACCGTCGCCGACACCTCGCTCACGAGTGCCACCAGAGACTTCGGCCCTGATACGTCGGCCGTGGCGCGATCGGGTAGCACCGTGGTCAGGTCGTAGCCTCGCGGCAGCGTCCCCACGATCCGCGAACC
>QWQU01000063.1 GCA_003670735.1 Chloroflexota bacterium
AATGCCGACCACGTCGTCACGAGACTGCACCATGCGCCGCCACCACGACTCGCGGATGTTCCGCTTCATCTCCACGCCCAGCGGTCCGTAGTCGTACGTCGAGGCGAACCCGCCATAGATCTCGGCCGAGGGAAACGCAAAGCCGCGCCGCTTCGCCAGCGACGCCAGTGTCTCGAGGTCAACCATCAGTGGTACGCCTTCGCAGCGCAGCAATCAGCCGCAGCAGCAGAGTGGGTGGATGCTCGCGAGGGTAGCATCGGCTCCCGCGCTGCCTCAACACAGCCCTGCGCGAGCGCCCCCCACGCGCCATACGTCGAGTACGATGCCGCCGACTGGAGGCTCACACCCATGCGCAACCTCATCCTTGCCATCACTGGCTTCGCACTCGGCGTCAGTGTCGCCGTCGTCCTCGCCGGCCGCGCCGAAGCCCCCACCTCCCCCTCGCCCGAGGGCGCCACGGGTGCCTGACGCCGACCCGACCAAGCTCTGCATCATCGTCGCGTCGAACACCGACGCCGACCGCCTCATGCGCGCGCTCGTCGCCGCCAACTTCATCGCCACCAAGATCGCGAGCAGCGGCGGCTTCCTCCGTCGAGGCAACACCACGATCCTCACCGGCGTCGCCGAGAGTGCCATCGATACGCTCACGGAATTGGTGCGCCGCGAGTGCCAGGCCCGCCGCGAGATCATCGCCGTCGATGCGCTGCCATTCGACCCTGCCGGCGGCGTCGGCACCCCGATTGAGGTGCGCGTCGGCGGAGCGATCGCATTCGTCCTCGACGTCGCCCGCTTCGAGCGCGTCTAACGCCAGTTCCGAGTCAGTCTGAGTAGTTCGAGCTAGGCCGCGTCCGCGCGCCGCGAGTGCGCACGCATCGCCGCCAGTGCGGCCCGCAGCACGCGCACCACAGACGGGTCGTACTGCGTCCCTGCGCCGTCCTCGATCACACCCACCGCCTGCAGCGGCGTCAGCGCCGGTCGATACGGCCGCTCCGAGCACAGCGCCCAGAACGAGTCCGTCACCGCCAGGATGCGCGCACCCAGTGGCACTTCGTTGCCGTCGAGGCCTTCCGGATAGCCGCGCCCGTCCGGACGCTCGTGATGCGCCTCAACCCAGCGCGCCACTTCGAGGAACCCCGGAATTGGCTCGAGGATCTGCGCGGCCCACCCGGGGTGCTGCCGCATGATGTCCATCTCGTCCACCGACAGGATCGCCGGCTTCTCCGTGATGTGCCGCGGCACACCAAGCTGCCCCAGGTCGATCACCTGCGAGGCGATCCGCAGCGCACGTCGATACGACTCGTCGAGGTCGAGCTGTCGCCCGATCTCCACCGCCAGCATCGCCACGCTCGAGGCATGCCCGGGCTCGTGCACGCTCGCATCTACCATCCGCCCAATCGCCGTCGCGAGACGGTCGACGTGGTGATGCGACGGGCGGCCCTCACCGGGCACGCTCTGCGCCACGTGCAGCGCGAGGTCGTCGTTCCAGAGCAGCATCCACACTGCGTCACTGCGCAGCTCGTCGATCACCGCGCGGCCAACGCGCAGTCCAACGATTGGTTCGAGGTCATCCAGCGTCACGCCGCGCAGCTCAGCACGCACGCGCAGCGGGTGCGAGACAGCACCCATGAAGTCAGCCACCCAGTGCGCTGCGCTCACGAGCAGCGCCTCGACCGGGACATCGTCCATCGCGAGGCGGTGCGGGCGGCCTTCGCCATCCCAGCGCTCGTGCGTCGCACGGATCGCCGTCTGCACCTCAGACTCGAGGCCCATCAGCTCTGCGACCCACGCCCCGGCGGCTGTGTGCCCG
This sequence comes from Chloroflexota bacterium, assembly GCA_003670735.1. Lineage (GTDB taxonomy): Bacteria > Chloroflexota > Dehalococcoidia > UBA2979 > UBA2979 > RH-chloro-G1. The sequence goes on from QWQU01000063.1 coordinate 1,808, forward strand.
CCAGCGCCATCCACCTCGTCCGGCAGCGCGCGTACCGCGACGCCCGCGTCGTGCAGCAGCGCCGTGTAGGCCACCCGCCGTCGAGCCGTCGCGCTGAGCTTCAGAGCCCGCGCAAACGCACCCGCGAGGTGCGCCACGCGCACGGAGTGCCCAACCGGCTGTCCTTCAGCGAGGTCGAACGCGCCTGAGAGGTGGGAGAGAACGTCGATCCGACGGGCGGGTTGGAGATGCACGGGGACGCGATAAACGTCCAACCCCTCCAAGAATGAGGGATGCCGCGTGACCGATGGAAACGACAGCGCCGGCTGTTGCACCACGAACCTACCCTCCGCCTCTCCGAATCATCGGCAGGCTGAGGGATCCCCGTAGGGGATTTCCCGATTCAGGGTCATTACAAAACCCTTGCAGCGCGGCGCGCGAGGCTGACGAGCCGCGTCAGATCGGGAGGTGCAGGAGGTCCTCCCTGCGGCATGCGACTGAACGCGCGCCTAGGAAACAGCCGAAGTCACAGATGCGTGGGCGATGAGCCCTTGGAGCGAAGAGCAAAGAAGGACCGAGCGACTCCTACGGAGTCGTTGCGGGACGGTCGAAGTACTCCGCGAACGGGTCGTCGTTCGCGGGGCCACCACCGAGGGCAGCCTGCTCCAGTTGGAACTTCTTCTCTTCGACGTGGTAGCGGAACGTGTAGTCCGCATCGATGCGCTCGGCGGGGTCTTCGCCGGCCTCGACGCGCTCCGCCAGCTCTTCCCAGTTCGTACCGAGCTCTTCGTCCCAGTCCTTGCCCGTGCGCTTCGCCCACTCGGCGAACGAGCCCGGGTCGTTCGACTGCAGTGCAGCGGCGTCTCGGACGTGATCCACGTCCTCGAGGCGCTGCATCGTCGTCTTGCGACGAGCAAACGTCGACATCACGCGGTCGAGCTTTGTCCCACCACACTCAGGGCACTTCGCCGTCCCATTTTGGGCGGACGCCACGGAGCGGAAGAAGACGTCGACCTTCTTGGCGCAGTCAGAGCAGTTGTATTGATAGATCGGCATAACGCCGCCAAGTGTAATCACGGCTCACGAGCACGACCAGCCCCGTCGCCGGAGTTCCGAGGCTAGCTCGCTACCCCTCGACCGCGCTCCGCACGTGCTCGACCCGCGGTGGCTCCCCCGCCGGCCCCAGGTCGATCGCCACGAGGTCTACCCGGGCCTGCTGTGGCAGCTCCGGGTGCTCGGCGCAGTAGGCCTCCGCCAGTGCCGCCATACGCCGCTGCTTCGCTGCCGACAGCGCCGAGATCGCCCCGCCGTAGTCTGACGTGCGCCGCGTCTTCACCTCGACGAAGACCAGCGTGTCGCCCTCGACCGTGATCAGGTCGATCTCGCCCTCGCGGCGGCGCACGTTCGTCGCCACCACCCGATGCCCGAGTCCTTCGAGGTATTCCGCTGCCAGCCGCTCGCCCAGGTCGCCCAACCGCCGACGCGGCGTCGTCATTGCGCGCCAGCCCGCCCCAACTCGGCGGCTTCGCGCACGGGCGCCCACGTCAGCCGGTGCAGCGTCGTCGGGCCCAGTCGCAGCAGCGCCGCCCGGTGCTCCGCCGTGGCGTAGCCCTTGTTCTCCGCGAACCCATACCCGGGGAACGTGCAGTCGAGGTCCACCATCATCGCGTCGCGGGCCACCTTGGCCACGATGCTCGCCGCGGCGATTGAGACGCACAGCGCATCCCCGTCGATCACCCAGTGCTGCTCGATCGGCGCGCCGTCACGCGAGAACTGCACCGACTCGCGACCGTCCACGATCAGCGCATCCGGCCCCTCGCGCAGGGAAAGCAGCGCCTTCCGCATTGCGAAGCGCGTCGCCCAGACGATCCCGAGCTGATCAATGACATGTGACGAGGCGAATCCAACGCCCCAATCCGCGTGCTCGCGGATCTCTGCCGCCAACTCCTCGCGCGCCGCTGCCGTCAGCTGCTTCGAGTCGCGCAGCGCCTTCACCCACTTCGCGCGGGACTCCTTGAGCACCACCGCCCCGGCCACCACCGGCCCAGCCAACGGCCCACGCCCAACCTCATCGACGCCAGCCACGCGCGCGTATCCGGCTTTCCAATACGCCCGCTCAGCCCGCCACGTCGGCACGATCGCGCTCATGCGCCAATCCTACGGCGCTACCACGAGGACTACCAAACAATTCCTGCACACGGTGCTGTCGTTCTTCGCCCAATCAACCCACGCCACAAAACGGACGCGATGAGCCCTTGGGCGAAGAGCAGAAAATCAGCACAAAACCACCACGAATTACACATGAGAACACTGGCTGAGCCTGAAAAGGCCGGTGCTACACTGGAACGCGTACGCGGAGCGTCTGCTCCAAGGGCCGAACAGACTCCCAGAAGGACCTGCCGGTGAATGCTCGTTGGATTCGAAATTCGTTTATCTACCTCATCATCCTCGGCGGCATTGCGCTCGTCGTCGTGATGTTCTTCCGCCCGCCTGCGGGCTCGCGTGATGTCCCCATCTCGGAGGTCATCGCCGACGCCAAGGCTGGCAACGTAGAGAAAGTCTCCGTGAACGGTGACCAACTCGACGTGAAGCTCCGTGGCGAGCAGGACACCGTCCGCTCCCGTAAGGAGTCGTCATCCTCCGTCGAAGAGATCCTGCGCCAGAACGGCATCGCCGTTGGCACGGCCAAGGATCAGGTCGCGGTCGACATCAAGGGCCCCAGCCAGGTTGGGAACCTCTTCTCGATCCTGTTTAACTTCCTGCCCTTACTCCTCTTCGGTGCCATTTTCGTATTCATGATGCGCCAGGCTCAGGGTACAAATTCCCAGGCGATGTCCTTCGGACGCAGCCGCGCCCGCATGTTCACCGGCCAGAAGCCGACCGTGACGTTCGTGGACGTCGCTGGTCAGGAAGAGGCCAAGCAGGAGCTCGCCGAGATCGTCGAGTTCCTCAAGTACCCGGAGAAGTTCGCCGCTCTCGGCGCGCGCATCCCGCACGGCGTCCTGCTGATTGGCCCTCCGGGTACCGGCAAGACCATGCTCGCCCGTGCCGTCTCTGGTGAGGCTGGCGTCCCCTTCTTCTCGATCTCGGGTTCCGAGTTCGTAGAGATGTTCGTCGGCGTCGGTGCCAGCCGCGTGCGTGACCTGTTTGACCAGGCCAAGCGCAACGCTCCCGCCATCGTCTTCGTCGACGAGATCGACGCCGTCGGTCGCCAGCGCGGCGCCGGCCTCGGCGGCTCGCACGACGAGCGCGAGCAGACCCTGAACCAGATCCTCGTCGAGATGGACGGCTTCGAGAGCAACTCGAACGTCATCGTGATCGCGGCGACCAACCGCCCGGACGTCCTCGACCCGGCGCTGCTGCGCCCGGGCCGCTTCGACCGCCAGGTGACGCTGGACCTCCCCGACGTGCGCGGTCGCCGCGCCGTGCTGGACGTCCACGTGAAGGGCAAGCCGCTGGAGCAGGACATCTCGCTCGAGACCATCGCGCGCCAGACGCCGGGCTTCTCCGGCGCTGACCTCGCGAACCTCGTCAACGAGTCCGCGATCCTCGCCGCGCGCCGCAACCGCAAGCGCATCTCCATGGACGAGATGAACGAGGCGGTCGACCGCGTGATCGCCGGCCCGGAGCGGAAGTCCCGTGTCATCACCGAGCTTGAGAAGAAGATCATCGCCTACCACGAGGCGGGTCACACAGTGGCGGGCTACTTCCAGCCCCGTGCGGACATCCCCTTCAAGGTGACGATCGTCGCCCGTGGCATGGCCGGCGGGTTCACCCGCTCGCTGCCCTCGGACGACCGCCGCCTGCAGGACCGCTCGTACTACGAGGCGATGATGACGATGGCCCTCGGTGGGCACGTCTCCGAGGAGCTGATCTTCGGCGAGATGACCACCGGCGCCCACGACGACATCGGCAAGGTCACGCAGATCGCCCGCAACATGGTCACGCAGTGGGGCATGTCCGCCCGCCTCGGGCCGCGCACCTTTGGACGCCGTCAGAGCATGGTGTTCCTGGGCCGCGACATCTCCGAGGAGCGCGACTACTCCGAGCGCACCGCGCAGGAGATCGATGACGAGGTGCGCCGCGTCATCGACGAGGCACACCAGCGCTGCCGGACCGTCCTCGCAGCGCACCGGGACAAGCTGGAGATCCTCGCAGCGCGGCTGATCGAGGTCGAGACCGTGGAGGGCGACGAGCTCCTTCGCATCCTCGGCCCTGCCGAGAACCGGCCGCCGCCGGCCGACCTCTCGACGCCGCCCTCGCCGCCGCCGGCAACTCCCTCGCCCGCATCGCGGAACGAGGAGCCGGAAGAGGCTCCGCAGGGGCGTCCGGGTCTGGCGTGGGGTCAGCAGAACGCGTCGTCGACGCCCGGGGAGTAGTCCCCCGCTCGCCTACCTCGATGTAATCGAGTCATGCCGGCCCTGCTCTTGCAGGGCCGGTGGCGTGTCCGGGGCCAGCGTCGCCGCAAGCGCTTCCGCTGCGCGTGCCTCGCGCATGCGGCGTTCGAAGATCTGCCGCGCGACCACGAACCACGCGAGGGCGACGACGATCAGTCCGATGCGGACGACCGGCGACTCCTTCAACGTCCCGTCATCCTGGAGCAGCGCGGCGCCGAAGGCGTACCCGGCGACGACCCAGACGGTGTTGAAAAGCGTGGCCCCGAAGATGTCCAGCGGCAGCCAGACGCGCAACGGGATGCGGAGGGCACCGGCAGCAGCGGGTCCGACGGACCGGGTCACGCTGTAGAAGTGATAGAAGGGGATCAGCCAGCGGGCGCACCCCTCCATCATCGAAGCAGCCACCTTCAGCGTCGGACCGAACCTCGAGCGGTACAGGGCATCCGAGAAGCGCCGTCCCGCGGTGTACGAGATGACGTCCCCGAGGATGGTGCCGGCTATCGCGAAGGCGAGCACCGCGTATAGCGTGTCGCCCTGGCCCTTTGCGGAGGCGGCACCCCCGAGGGCAATCAGCTGCTGGCCCGGAAAGACCATCCCCAGCCCCAGCGTCGACTCAGTGAGCGCCGCGAGGAAGACAATCGGCGCGCCGAACTGGACGAAGAGCCCGTAGGCCGTCGCGAACACGAGGTCCAACAGCCAGTTGAGGCCGTCGTAGGGTGCGGTGATGAGATCGATGAGGCTCAGTCGTGGCTCCGAGTCGAGGGGGAAACGAGGTCAAGGCGTCCGGCGGTGGTAGGATCGTATGT
>QWQU01000064.1 GCA_003670735.1 Chloroflexota bacterium
CGCCCCGAGCCCGTCCGCAGCGGCCGAGCCGCTCGTGCAGGCGAGCAGGCCGAAGAGGAAGTTGGCACCGGCTGGATGCGCAACGCCGGAGACCCCGCGCGCCGCACTCGTCGCCCCGAGGAATAGCCCACTCGCTCGAGTGACACAAAACAGGCCCGCCTCTGAGAGGCGGGCCTGTTTGTTACTGCGAAGCGAGAGCTACTTGAGCTTGCTCTCCAGGTTCGCGCGGATCTCGGACAGCGTGTCGTGGCGCCACTGACCGGCCTCGGCGGCGGTCGCCTCGCGGTACTTCGCGCGGGCGGCGTCCTTCTCCGGGCCATCTTCCTGCGGCGCCGGCTCGAGGATTTCCTTGCGGAGCTCGGCCATCTTCGCGTTCGCCGTCAGCGGGCGCTCGATGAAGTGGTACAGGTAGTTGTGGTCGCCGTCGTAGAACACAACGGTCGGGACCGACTCGAACTCACCCTGGTTGAGAAACTCAGCCATGATGTCCTTGTTCGCGTCGCGCTCGAAGTAGCGCACCGGCATCCCGCTGGCCTCACCGATGCGAGCCAGAACGGGCAGCCCGCGCCACACGTCCGGGCACCAGTCGGTACCGATCACCAGCGCCTGCACGCCCTTCTGCTCGACCAGCGCCTTGATGGCGGCGATGTCCTCAGCCTTGGGCTCGTAGGCCTGGTAGTGCTTCTCGAACTCGGGGCGCTTGTCCTCTGCGGCCGCGGCAAGCCATTCCTGGTATGAGCCGATGCCGGTGGCGTAGCGCTCCGGGGTAACGACGGAGGTAGGGCTGGTCATAGATGCTCCTCTGCTTCGCGGGCACCGTGCCCGCGCTCTGTGATGACTGAACAGCAGTCTACCACCGGGGGGTATCCGACGCGCTCAGACCGAGGTGGGAGCCAACGACTCAGGCGGCGCTCGCAGCTATCATGAGGCCATGCAGGTCGCTCGCTGGCTCTCGACCGCGCTCTTCATCGTCGTCGTGCCGGTGTTCCTGGTGCTCTCGAACGTTCGAGTCGCCACGATGGAGCCGCGCGTCTACGACTACTCCTTCGACCACTACGACGTCGGCGAGGTCACTGGCCTCGACCGCACGCAGCTCACCGCTGCCGCGCGCGACTTCGTGCACTACTTCCAGGACAGCCGCCCGCTGCTCACGACGCGGGTGGTGCTCGGCGGTCAGGAGCAGGCGCTCTTCTCCCAGAAGGAGACGCTGCACATGAAGGACGTGAAGACGCTCTTCCAGGCTGTCTTCGTCGTCCACGAGGTCGCGCTCGCGTACGTCCTCGCTTACGTCGGTGCTGTCTTCGTCTGGTCCCACGAGCGTTCGATGCGCACGCTGGCGAACCAGCTGATCCGAGCAGGCATCGGTACCGTCGGCGTGCTCACCGTTGCCGCGCTGATGATGCTCGTGGGCTTCGACCAGCTCTTCTACCTCTTCCACAAGCTGTCGTTCTCGAACGACCTGTGGGAGCTGAACCCGCTCACCGACCACCTGATCCAGATGTTCCCGCGCGACTTCTGGTTCATGGTCACGATCGCGATCGGCGTCGCCACGATCATCGAGGGCTCGCTGCTCGTGCTGGCCGGCTACGCGCTGCGCACCTGGTTCGAACGCTCGACAGCGAGCCCCGCACAGCCCGCCACCGTCGAGGTCGCCTCCTGACCATCGCGCCTGCCTCGTGAGTCCCGAGCGCACGATCGCCGCAGGCGGTGTTCGCACCTACGTGGCCGAGCACGGCGATGGCGAGCCGCTGCTGCTCCTGCACGGCGGCTTCGAGACTGCCGACATGCTCCCATTCCTCACCGAGCATCTGGCGAGGCAGCGGCACGTCTTCTCACCAGAGCGGCGTGGTCATGGGCGCACGCCTGACGTCACCGGCCCGATCACCTACCAGCTGATGGCGCGCGACACGCTCGCGGTGATGGACGCGCTGCACATCGAGGCGGCAGACATCGTTGGCTACAGCGACGGCGCGAACATCGGCTTGTTGCTCGCGCTCGCGGCACCGGAGCGCGTTCGCCGACTCGTGCTCATCAGTGGCAACTTCCACGCGAATGGCATGACCGAAGCGTTCCGTCGAGGCATGCGCACAGCGCGCGCGGACTCCTTCGAGCCGTCATTCGCCGAGGCGTACCGCACACTCTCACCGGACGGCCCTGATCACTGGCCTGAGGTGTTCGCAAAGTTGCAACGCATGATGCTCGAGGAGCCGACGCTGCGCGCGAGCGACCTCGAGGCAATCGAAACGCCGACGTTGGTGCTGGCCGGGGACAGTGACTATGTGACCGTCACGCATACGGTCGAGATGTTCGAGGCGATCCCGAACGCGCGTCTCTGCATCGTGCCGGGCGGGTCACACGGCCTGCTGACCGAGCAGCCCGCCCTTACTACACGAGTGATCCTCGACTTCCTGGCGGAAGCCGAGCGTTAATCAACTAGCAGCAGTCTTCGTCGAAGTCGTCGGCGCCGTGCTGCTCGTGCGGGTGCTCGGCAGCCTCAGCGGCGATGTCCGCACCTGGGCGCATCGCGACACGGACGGGCGCGAACACCGAGAGCTTGCGCCCCGTGGCCTTCGAGCCGCAGTGCACACACTTCGAGCCCGCGTCCATCTTGTCGCGCGAGCGCAGGAGCTCGAAGCTCTCACCGCAGGCGCGGCATTGGTACTCGTACATCGGCATAGCAGTCTCCTCGAACCAACGAACGACGCAGTTCGGACTGGAACTAGTCCAAGTAGTCCTTGAGCTTCTTGGAGCGGGTGGGGTGGCGCAGCTTGCGCAGCGCCTTCGCCTCGATCTGGCGAATGCGCTCGCGCGTCACGCTGAACTCACGGCCCACTTCCTCGAGCGTCCGCGAGCGGCCGTCCTCGAGACCGAAGCGCAGCTCCAGCACCTTGCGCTCACGCGGAGTCAGCGAGGACAGCACGTCCATCACCTGTTCCTTGAGCAGCTGGTGCGAGGCCGCATCCGCCGGTGCGAGCGCCGACTCGTCGGGCAGGAAGTCGCCAAGGTGAGAGTCTTCCTCTTCACCGATCGGCGTCTCCAGCGACACCGGCTCCTGCGACACCTTCATGATCTCGCGCACGCGCTCCGGCGGCAGCTCGAGCTCGCGGCCGATCTCTTCCGAGGTAGGCTCGCGGCCGTATTCCTGCACCAGTCGGCGCGAGATGCGCACGAGCTTGTTGATGGTCTCGACCATGTGCACCGGGATGCGGATCGTGCGCGCCTGGTCGGCGATCGCACGGGTGATCGCCTGGCGAATCCACCACGTCGCGTACGTCGAGAACTTGAAGCCCTTGCGGTAATCGAACTTCTCGACGGCGCGGATCAGGCCGATGTTGCCTTCCTGGATCAGGTCCAGCAGACCCATGCCACGGCCGATGTACTTCTTCGCAACCGACACGACCAGGCGCAGGTTCGCCTCGGTCAGCTGGCGCTCGGAGCGCTCACCGTCGTAGGCGATCTTGTCGAGGTAGTACTTGATCGCGGACCCATGGTCCTTCTCAAGCTTCTTGGCGAGGTCCTTCGCGGGCGGGAATAGCTTCGCCTCGCCACCCTCGACGAGGTCAGCCGCCCACTTCACATGCTCGGGTCGCATGATGTGAGTGATGATCGAGAGGCGAATCAGCGCCGCGTGCGACTTCTCTTCGTCCCACTTCATCGCCGCCTGCAGCGCGATGTGCGCAGCCTCATCGAGTTCGCGGTCGATCGTCGAGCGGAACTTCACATCGACGATGCGCTCCGATACCGACTGGCGAGGCAGCTCAAGGTGACGGCTGACAGCCGCGTACACCTGGCGCTCCGTGTGAAACTCGTTGAACAGGCCCATCAGCACTTCGGCGTGCGACGGCTCGTGTCCCAGCTCATCGAGGAGCTTCTCGCGCAGCGCCTCGATGTGGATCCACTCCTCCATCGCGCGCGCCAGTCGCTTCTCGTCCTCAGCAGTGAGCAGCGGCACCTTGCCGATCTCACGCAGGTACATGCGGACGGGGTCGTCGATGCCGACCGCCTCATCGACGATGCGACGAGCCGCCTCGACCACGGCGCCGGCGCCACGGTCGATGTTGTTGTCCATCCGGACGGTGATGCCGTTCTCGGAGAGCGTCGAAACGATCGAGGCCAGCCGCTCCCGGCTACCCTCGGCCTCTGGAATCGCAGCCAGTACCTCGTCTGCGGAGACGTGGCCTGAGCGTCGCCCCTTGTTCAGGAGCTCTTCCATCCCGGCTTCTTCAAATGTCTGAGTCATGCGTACCCTCCACTCCGTTGCCGCCGACACCGAGGTCGGACGACACGGTCTCTTCACTGTAACTCGTCGTCTCAATCGGAGCACCCGCAGCGCGCCGTACGAGCACGCGACTCTGCGCGTCCATGGCAGCGAGCTCCGTCTGCAATTCCTCGAGTTCCGCCGCAGGCGTCGTATCTGCGCGACGCGCCTCAGCGACCGCCGTTGCCTGAGCCAGCGCTACAGGGACGAGGCGCGACTGCGCCCGGCGCCACCGCAGGCGCTTGGCAATCTCCTCCACGCGGGGGCGGACGTACTTCATCTCGATCGTCGAGGGGTCCCAGGTACCAACCGCCGAGGCCTGCACCGTCCCCATCCGCTCCGCCACGTCTTCGTCGAGATCCAACGCATGTGCCTCGAGATCATCGACCTCGCGCCAGGCGTCATACAGCCGGCGGTTGGTGCTGTCTTCAAACACGTCCGCATCGAGCTCCAGCCCGGCGTCGCGCGCGTCGTCGCGCAGCAACAGCAGTTGGAGCAGCTGCATCTCGCCATCAGGGACGACCGCGACCGCCTTAGCCGTGCGCGTCACCTCGGCCTGCGAGGGGACAGCGGCCGGGCGGCTGCCACGCGACAGCAACGCCAGCACCGTGCGTTCTTCGACCTGCCCGAGACGGGCGAGTCGCTGTATATAATGTGCACGTACGACGGGGTCGATGATGCCGGACACCGTCGGGGCGAGTGTCTCCACGGCCTGCGACCGAGACTGCGGGTCGGAGGCGTCCATACCCGCCTCGATCGCCGCGAACAGGTGGTCGGCGACCGGCTTGGCACCTTCGAGCAGTGCCTTGAGTCGTTCCGGGTCGCTGCGCACGAGCGAGTCCGGGTCCTCGCCAGGCGGGAGCACCACCACGCGAATGTCGGCCTTCGACTGGTACTGGTACGAGATCAGCCCGCGCCAGTCATGCGTCGCCACGGTTTCCTGTCCCGAGGCGCTCGCCACAACGCCGATGCCGCGCAGCATGGCTGCCGAACCGGCGGCGTCGCCGTCCAGCATCAGTCGCACCTTCTGCGTATAACGCTGCAGCAGCGTCATCTGCTTCTCGGTGATCGACGTACCCATCGAGGCGACCACGTTGCGAATCCCAGCCTGATGACAGGCGATCACGTCCATGTAGCCCTCGACGACCACCATCCGATCGGAGCGTCGAGCTTCCTCGCCCGCACGATCGATGCCGTACAGGCTGCCGCTCTTGTCGAACAGCGGCGTCTGTGGGGTATTCAGGTACTTCGGCTCTTGGTCGGGAGACAGCGCACGCGCGCCAAACCCAATCATCCGGCCTCGAGCGTCTCGAGTCGGGTAGATCAGTCGGTCGCGGAACCGGTCGTACATGCCCCGGTCGCCGTCGATCGCGAGGCCGGCCTCGCGCAGGTCAGCATCTGTGAAGCCGCGCGCCGTCAGGTGATCGACCAGCCCACGCCATTCCTCCGGCGCGTAGCCGATCTGCCACGTGTCGCGCGCACCTTGATCGAGGCCACGTCGCTCCGCGTACTCGAGCGCCTGCACCCCAGCTGGGCCCATCAACGCCGCCTGGAAGTAGACCGCCGCCGCCTCGTTGGCACGCAGCAGTCGCTCGTGGACTTCGCGCTCCTGGCGCTCGCGGGCGGTCGGCTGGCGCAGTTCGACGCCGGCCCGCTGTGCGCACATCTGGAGCGCGTCACGAAACTCGAGGTGCTCGATCCGTTGGACGAAGCCAATCACGTCGCCGCCGGTCGAGCAGGAGCCGAAGCAGTGCCACGTGCCGCGCTCGGGTTCGACGATGAACGAGGGCGTGCGCTCACTGTGGAACGGGCATGGAGCCTTCCACGAGCGCCCAACCTTCTTCAGCGCAGGGACATAGCCCCGCACCGTCTCGACGATGTCGAGCTGCGCTTTGACGTCTTCGATGCTTCCCACTGTATGAAGTAAGACACCGCAGCCAGGGAATGGTTACGCGGCCTCTACGAATTGGCCGCGCGACCCACAATCTGGGCGGCCGTGGCCGTTTCCCGCGCCTCGATCCCCTCGAGTGCGCCTCGGACAGCCTCGATCGCTTGCTCCGAGCCATCAGCGCCCAGCCAGTCCAGCAGCAGCTCAGTCTCGTAGCGCGCCCCGGCCAGGTCGTGAACGACCTGCGGGGGTAGCGGCCGCCCCGTCGCCTCACCAGCAACCGGCAGCGGGCGCGTGGGCGCCGAGGCGACCACGCGGGCACCCCGGACGGTCTCGCGCTCCTCGCGCGCCAGCGCGGCCAGTACCTCGACCACGGTCGCATCACCCAGCGGCGTCGCGAAGTCGCGCTCGGTCAGCCCGCGCACGGCCTCCAGCAACGTCGCCCTCGAGACAGCCAGTCGCGTCCGCAGCTCATCGATGTTTGTCATCGAGGGAACGTATCGTCCGCCGGGTCGCTATCCGCAATAGCGTCGGTCGCGATCGTCACTGTCATCCGCGTCATGTCGATCGGCGTCGGCGACGCGAGCTGGAAGCGTTGCACCCCACCAGCACCCACA
>QWQU01000065.1 GCA_003670735.1 Chloroflexota bacterium
GGCGCGACCTTCGCGTTTGCGGTCATGTATATCGTCGGCTTCAGCGCGCCGTTCATGCGCGCAGCCACCGAGAGCGCGGTCGACCGCATGCTCATCGGCGGCCACCTCGTCGGCGAGCAGGCCGTAGTCGCGCTCACGCGTCACACCCTCGAGATTCGCGACGTCGAGACGATCGCGAGCGAGATGAGCTCACTCGCGCAGCGCACGACCGAGAGCGGCTGCGTTGCGGTGATGCTCGTGGAGCCTGACGGCGAGCGGCTACGGCTCGCGGCGATGGCTGGCCCATTCCAGCGGCTGCGCCCGGAGTGGGCAATCCGTCGCGACAATCCAATCCTCAAGCACATCGCCGCGGGCGGTGAGGCGCTCACGCCTCGCGCGCTCGAGGAGCTACTCAGCCAGCACTCGTTCAACGAGGCGGACGTCGCTGAGTTCGGCCCGTACCTCGACCACATCGTGTCGCCGATCGCGGCGCGCGGTGAGCTCGTCGGCTGCGTGCTGGTGGCACCCAAGGTCTACGACTCGGCGTTCAGCATTGCGGAGCTAGACACGCTCACGCTGATCTCGGCGCAGGCCGGTCTCGCCATCCACAGCGCGCTGCTCTTCGAGCAGATGCGCGAGCGCGCCCAGACCGACTACCTCACCGGGCTGCCAAACCACCGCCACCTCCAGGAAGTCGTGCCCGAGGTCGTCGCCGCCGCCGAGGCCGCCCACTCACAGGTCAGCGTCGCGATGGTCGACGTAGATAATTTCAAGATGCTCAACGACGTGCACGGCCACCTGCTCGGTGACGAGGCGCTCAAGAAGATCGCGACCGCGCTCCGCGACTCGCTGCGCGAGGAGGACATCGTCGGCCGCTACGGCGGTGACGAATTCCTCGTCGTGATGCCGGGCGCCAACGCGGCAGCGGCCACTGAGTCGATGTCACGCGCAGCACGAGCCGTAAAGCGGCTCTCGCTCGTTGCCACCGGGCCCGACGGCGCAGAGCAGCGGTTGCCGACACGCATCTCCTGGGGCGTAGCGACGTTCCCGGACTCGGGCCAGACCGTGCGAGCGCTCGTCTCGGCGGCCGACTCGCAGCTGCTGCAGCAGCGCTTCGCGATGCGCCGCGCCGGCACCGTGCATACCGACCGCCCGACCGTGCGCGAATTGCTCGAGCAGGACCCAGAGAAGCTCCGGGTTGCCAGAGCGCTGCTCGACATCATCGACGCGAAGGACCCATATACCAGCGAGCACTCGCAGCAGATCGCGGCGTTCGCACTACTCGTGTCTGACGAGCTCGCACTCCCCGATCGCGAGCGCTACGCACTGTGGCTCGGTAGCCTGCTGCACGACGTCGGCAAGATCGGCACGCCGGCCTGGGTGCTGCGCAAGCCGGGTCGCCTCACCCCCGACGAGTGGGACTTGATGCGCGCCCACCCGATCCTGGGCGAGCAGATGGTGCGTGGCCTCCTCGACATGCAGGAGGTGATCGACATCGTCGGTTGCCACCACGAGCGCTATGACGGCGGTGGGTACCCGCGCGGCCTCTCCGGCGACGACATCCCCAGGCTGGCCCGCGTCGTCAGCGTGGCCGACTCGTTCTCCGCGATGGTCCACGACCGTCCGTACCGCAAGGGCCTGAGCTGGGCCGAGGCGTGCGAGGAGCTGCGCCGCGTTGCCGGCACGCAGCTCGACCCAGAGATGGTCGAGGCGTTCATCCGCGCCGTCGGCCACGACCAGCACCGCCCCGCTGAGGCTGCCTAGCCCGCTTCGTCACACGTCTTCGTCACATGGGATCGGGCGCGGTATAACTCCTCGGTAGATCGAGGAAGGCGCGCCGCCATGACTGCACTCCTGTTGAATCTCGCCGGCTACGCGTGGGGCATGCTCCACGACCTTGCCGCGCTCAAGGGCACGCCGCGCGTGAAGCCGTACCTGCTCGCGCTCAGCGGTATCAGCCACCTCGCGAGTTTCGTCGAGGCGACGCGTGGCCCGAAGACGCTCAACCCACCGCCCCTGCTCCGCGCGCTGTGCATGGTGATCGCGCCGCTCGGTTGGTGCGCGATGGTCTACTCGATCATGATCGAGATCCCGTTCCGCAAGGGCTGGATCAACGAGGGCCACACCGATCAGATCGTGACGACCGGGACGTACTCGCTGGCTCGGCACCCGGGTGTGATCTGGTTTTCGTTTGCCGTGATCGCCACCGCGATCGCGACGCGCTCGAAGAAGATGCTGCTCGCTGCGCCGATCATGATCGCTGGCGACGTCGCGCACGTGACGTTCCAGGAGCAGGCCGTGCTCACTAACGTCTTCGGCGACGAGTACCGCGAGTACCAGCGCACGACACCGTTCCTCGTGCCAACCGTCGCAAGCTTCACGAAGTTCGTACAGACGCTCGCACGCGCGGAGCAGCGGAGCCCGGAGCATCGCCCCGAGGACACCTCGAGGTAGTCGAGTCCTAGTCGAACGTGCGCAGCGACGCCACCGTCGCGGCGTCGAGCTTCCGCACCAGCGCTGCCACCAGCATCACGGCCTTGTCGAAGTCGTCGCGGTGAATCACGCCGTTGTGCGAGTGCAGATAGCGCGTCGGCACAGTGATGTTGATCGCGGGCGTGCCAGAACCTGTGCGCTGCACCATCGCGCCGTCCTGGCCGTAACCACTCAGCACATTGAACTGCAGCGGCACGCCGTACTCTTTCGCGACGTCGATCACGAGGTCGCGAAGCTTCAAGTTCGGCAGCATCGAGGTGTCATGCAGGAAGATCGCCGGCCCACCGCCGAGTTTCTCTTGCGCCTCGTCGGGGCTGATGCCGGGGTAATCCCCCGCCACGCCTGACTCGAGGTTGATGCCGATCGCCGGCGCAATCGCGTGCGCACTAGTTTCTGCGCCACGCAGGCCGACTTCTTCCTGCACGGTCGCCGCCGCAAAGACGTGGTTCGGATGGCCCGAGGCCTTCAACAACCGCACGACCTCGATCATCGCGGCGACACCGGCGCGGTCATCCCATGCCTTGCCGAGGTAGAGCTTGCCGTCCTCGAACGCTTCGAAGCGGCTGTCCGGCACGACCGGGTCGCCCGGGCGGATGCCCAGACGCTGCTCGGCGTCCTCGGCACTGGTCGCGCCGACGTCGATGAACATGTCGTCCTTCGCGAACACGCGGCCGCGCGCGTCGGCGTTCATGACATGTACCGTCTTGATGCCGGTCACACCGAGTACCGCACCCTTGCTCGAGATCACGCGCCAGCGCTGGTTGATCAGCGCCTGGTCGAGCCAGCCACCAAGCGTCTGGAACTTGAGGTAGCCCTCCGGCGTGATCCGCCGCACGAGCAGCCCGAGCTCGTCCATGTGGCCGGCGAGCATCACGCGCGGTGCGTCCTCGCCACCACTCGTGGCGTCGAGGCGTGCGATCAGCGAGCCGAGGCCGTCTGTCTCGATGCCGTCGGCCAGCGGTGTCAGCTCGCGGCGCACAATCGCGCGTACCGGCCCCTCGAAGCCGGTTGGTCCCGATGCCTCAGACAGCTCCGCGAGCAGCGATTCAATTCGGTCAGGCATCGACAGCCCCTCTCGAGTCAGTCCACACTACGAATCAGTTCGAGCCGCCCCATTGCGGCCCCTGTATGCCTCGGACGCGCCGCAGCAGCGAACCTCGGAACACCAGCGCCACGAGCGCGCCGAAGACGAAGCCGGCGACGTGCGACTCCCACGCGACACCGGCATCCCCGACCGCGAACTGCCCCACGAACCATAGCCCGAGGAAGATCACGGCTGGCACCGGAATCAGCGTGATGAACGCCCACGACAGCACCAGCTTGCCGGGGAATAGCACGAGATATGCGCCGAGCACGGCCGCGATTGCACCCGATGCACCAACGAGCGGCACGATGCTGCTCGGGTTCACCGCCACGAACGCGAGCGCCGCGACCAATCCACCCACGAGGTAGAACGCGGCGTAGCGCAGCGTCCCGAACGCTTCCTCGATGTTGTTACCGAAGAGCCAGAGAAACCACATGTTGCCCAGGATGTGCGCGATGCCAGCGTGCAGGAACATCGAGACGAACAGCGAGGCGTACGGCTGCTTATCCGGAAAGATCGGCACGCCCGAAGACGCGACACACTGATCTGACTGGAACTCCGCGAGGCTGATCGGCTGGCCCTGCGTCACCTCGCACGCGATCGCAGCGTGACGATATGCGAACTCTTCCTCGGCGCCTGTGCCGCCAAGATGTGGCTGCCACAACAGGAACACGAGCAGGTTGATGGCGATCAGCGCGATCGTGACGACTGGTGTGATCCTCGTCGGGTTGAGGTCGCGGATCGGAAACACGCGGGCTGCCTCAATCGTTGTGACGCGGTCAGCCTCATCGTACGCGCTGCGCGAACGAGCGGGTACGAACCTGCCCGTTCGGGTGATGGCGAGGCGACATGCGCAGCGCATCCTCGATCGTGTGATGAGCGGCCAGGCGAAGAGCCGAGGCGCGCTGACTCGCACGAAGGAGCGCACGATGACCACTGCACTGCACGACTACTCCGAGGGCCTCGCCGACGCCGTTGAGCGCGTCGCTGCCTCAACCGTCACGGTTTCCGCACGGCGACGCTACCCGGCCACCGGCATCGCCTGGGGCGACGGCCTGATCGTCACCTCCGACCACGTGATCGAGGACGAGGAACACATCGGCATTGGCCTGCCAAATGGCGAGGAAGTCCGAGGCGAGCTCGTTGGCCGCGACCCGGGCGCCGACATCGCGCTCGTCCGCGTCTCGGCGACACTCACCGCCGCCGAAGCGGCACCCGAGGGCAGCGCACGCGTGGGCAACCTCGTGCTCGCCGTGGGACGGCCGGGCGCGAACCCACAGGCCTCGCTCGGCGTGATCGCGGCAGTCCGCGACCGCACGCTGATTCGAGCGGGCACGCAACTCCAGGGCACGATTCGTCCCGACGTCACCTTCTACCCGGGCTTCTCGGGTGGCCCGCTGATCGACGCGGACGGGCGCGTGCTCGGCATGAACACCTCGAGGTTCCGCGTCGGGAACGTGACGATCGCATCGGCGACCATCGCGACTGTCGCGGCGCAGCTCCAGGCCCACGGCCGCATCCGCCGCGCCTACATCGGGATCGGCAGCCAGGCCGTACGTGTCACTGGGGCTGGCGACCAGGAGGTCGGCCTGCTGATCGTGAGCGTCGAGACTGACTCGCCGGCCGCGCATGCAGGCCTCGTGGTTGGCGACGTGCTGCTCGCGATCGAGGGCACCCCGACCACACGCGCTGAGGAGCTCCAGGCAGCGCTTGGCTCCGAGCAGGTCGGCGCCACGGTGAAGCTGCAGCTGCTGCGAGGCGGCGCACCGCACGAGGTGAGCGCCACGCTCAGCGAGCGGCCGCAGTAGGCCCGAGCCACACGTGACACCCGCGACCAGCGGTACGATCGAGGCAACGCGACGCGCCGGCACCACGCCGACGCGTCGCACGCGCTCAAACGTCGCGCCCAAGCCGTCTGAGGTGCCCGTGCCCGTCCTCCGCGTCGCTGTTGCCGCCGCCTACCCCGCGATTCGCGCGGGCTTGATTGCGCTGCTCCGCGACGCAGGTCATGAGGTCGTCGAGCGCGTGCCAGAGCACGACGGTAGCGACCTCGACGGCCTCGAGGACCGCGTCGACGTGCTCGTACTCGACGCCGGTGCAGAGTTCGAAGTCGACCGCGAGGTCGCGACCGTCGTGCTCGCCGAGCCCGGCACCGCACTCGTGATTCCGGAGGACGCGCCAGGCGCGCTCCTGCGACGTGATGCGAGTGCGACCGAGCTCGACCTCGCTGTGCGCGGCGTCGCTGCCGGCCTACGCGTGATCGACCCCGCCTTCGCCACCCACGAGCCGCCAAGCGGCGAGGCACCGACGGGCGCCCCCCTCACACCTCGTGAGATCGAGGTGCTGCAGCTACTTGCGAGCGGCATGACGAACCGTGGCGCAGCACTCGCGCTCGGTATCAGCGAGCACACCGTGAAGTTCCACGTCGGCAGCGTGCTCGCCAAGCTCGGCACGCGCTCCCGCACCGAGGCGGTCTCGGTGGCCGCGCGCCTCGGCCTGCTGCCGCTCTAGCGCTGCTGCCGCTCTCAGGCACGAGCCGTATCATGGCTGGGAGCAGGACTCCCCCCGCTCGCGTGTGCGCATGAAGCTGACGAACACCAGCCGGTACCCCACCGACGAAGTCGCGCTGCTCGTCGAGTTCGCCATGGGCGAGATCGATCACGAGCGCCTCGCCGTGCACGTGAAGAACGCCTCCATCGCCTACCGAGGTCGCGCGTACGACGGCGTGCCACGCATCTCCTCGCGTGCCAAAGACGCCGACATCGATCGCCTCGTCACGATCGGCATCGGCTCACCTCAGCACTTTCCGCTGACCACCGTGCACACCGAGGTGAAGTGGGTACGCGTCACCAAGCCAATCCCGACGCTCAACGAGACTTTCCGCGAACGCCGCGAGAAGGACGGTCAGGTCGTTCTCGAGCGGCGCGTTATCTCGCAGCACGGCTACGGCGGGAAGCGCTCGCCGGTGCTCGAGTTCGCCAACTGGCGTGAGGCGCTCGTCTCGGTCGCCGCGCACGAGGGCCGGCACATCTGGCAGTACCAGAGCA
>QWQU01000066.1 GCA_003670735.1 Chloroflexota bacterium
CGACGGCGAGGGGCGACACCATCCTCCGCGAACACCAGCACGGTGAGCACGAGTGCCGCGAGCACGAGGGATACAACGCGCAAACCGCGCAACGACGACGCCAATCAACACTCGGGGGAGCATCGCCATTCTACGAGGCGATCGCCTGACGGGCGTTACAGCCGAGGTTGAAGAACGGTGCGACCTATACTCATTCGATGATGAACGAGCCCCCCGATGGCATCGAGACGCGTCCGCTGGCCCAGGCCAGCCGCATCCTGCAGGGCGGGCCGGTCGCGCTGGTCACGACCTTCGACCGGGGCCACACCAATGTCGCGCCGATCGCCTGGCTGACCCCGCTGTCCGCGAACCCGCCGCTGGTCGGCATCGCCGTCGAGCGCAGCCGCCACTCCTCGCTGATGATCGCGAAGTCCGAGCAGTTCGCCATCAACATCCCCGCGCGTCCGCTGCTGCATCACGTGCAGTACCTCGGCGCGCTGTCCGGCGCACGCATCGACAAGCTCGACGCGACACAATTCGAGACGTTCGAGGCGGAGCACGTCGATGCGCCGCTGCTCACCGGCTGCCTCGCCTGGGTGGAGTGCGAGGTGCAGCAGGTCGTGCCGACCGGCGACCACACGCTCTTCGTCGCGCTCGTGCGCGCGGTGCGCGTGGACCCGCACGCCTTCGGTGATCGCTGGCTGCTGCATGGGAGCGTGGACGATCGCCCGCTACATTTCCTGGGCGACCACTACTACGCGACGCTCGACAGCGAGCTTGAGGCGCGCGTGCCGAATGCCTCAGACGCACCGGAGCGTGTGCTGCAGGAGCGCATGCTTGAGGAGCTCGAGCAGACGCGTGAGGCGCAAGAGCGCCGCGCGGAGGCACTCGGCGCACTGGAGAAGGAAGTCGAGGCCGGCAATATCGTCGACATCGGCAGCATGACCGCGCGTGCGACGGAGTCATGGATGACGCCGGGCGGCCTCGTGATCCCCAGACCGGACGAGCTGCCCCCGCTGTAACGAAAGGTGTTCGTGTGCTCAACATATTGCTGTGGATCCTGCAGGCGGTGCTCGCGTTCCTCTTCTTCGCGAGCGGCGCCTACAAGCTCTTCAGCTTCGAGGAGCTGTCGCAGACCTACTCTGCGCTGCCACTGATTGCATGGCAGGCGCTCGGCGTGCTCGATCTCGTCGGTGCGGTACTGCTCATTGTCCCGGCCGCGCTGCACAGACAGCCATCGCTCACGCCACTCGCGGCGGCAGTCCTGACCGTCGAGAACGTCGGCCTCTGCCTGCTGTATGCGACCTACTCGCTGGAGAGGGCGGCGACGAATCCGCTGCCGTGGGCACTGGTGATCGGGCTGATGACCGCATTCGTTGCATACGGGCGCTACCGCCTCGCGCCACTCGGCCGTTAGTGCACATCCATCAGCCCATGCGAATCGATCTCGTGCGCCGCGAGGTCAACGGGCGCGACGGCGTGCTCTATCCCATCGATCGCATCGAGATCGCGAATGGCGCGATGTATTTCAGTCGCGTTGGTGCACAGCACCCCGCCATTGCATATCAGGAGCGCTGGCTGCTGCCCGCGCTCGGTTGCGTGGTGATCCGCTGGACGATGCGCGAGGGACGTGCACCGTTCAACTACGGCTGGTACATCGACCTCGATGGCATCGAGATGAGCGACGAGCACTGGACGGTCACCGATCGATACCTCGACGTGATCGTGCGCGAGGGCGTGGCGTACGAGGTGCTCGACGCTGATGAGCTCGCCGAGGCGATCGAGGCGAACGCGGTCGCGCTGCCGGATGCACTCGCGACGTTGCGCTCGCTCGACGTGCTGTGTGACGCGTTGCGTCGTCACCGCAACTCGGTCACCGCGTTGCTCGGCGAGTTCGCGCCGGGGCTGCCGGTCTAAGACGACACTACGCACACACAAAACGAAGGGGCGCGCAAGCGCCCCTTCGTTACATCACATCGACTCGGGACTCAGGCGGTGCTGGCCTCACCGGCAGACTCGGGCGCTGCGGGAGCGGCTTCGGCCTCAGGAGCGACGCCGGCCGGGAGCGCGCGAGCGGTGCGCGAGCGGCTCGTGGCTGCGGCGCCGAGGCGCTGGTCCGAGGCGTCCGTGGCGGCGATGACCTGCTGCACGTGCGCGTTGCCGCCGTCCGTGGCGACCTCGGAACGCAGGGTGTGGAGACGCTGTGAGATCTCGGCGGGATCGGTGACGCCAGTGCGCGCCATCTCCTCCATCGTCGCCTCGCGGCCGAGCAGCAGCTCCTTCGCCGAGGCGAACGACTCCGAGCGCATCGCGTCGAGCATGCGCAGCATCACGCGGCGCTGCTCCGAGAGGTTCTGCTCCAGCGACCCGAGGTCGTCGTCGAAGCGCGACAGCACCACCTCGACGGTCGCGCGCGAGTCCTCGTCGTAGCGGATGAAGGGCGCGCGCTGCTCGTCGATGTGCGAGCGGGTCTCCGCGATGCGCTCACGCTGCATCGCGAGGTACTCCGAGAAGGAGCGGGCGACGAAGTCCATGCCCGCGCCGTTCATGCGCTGCTCGAGCGCGCCGAGGTTGGCCTCCTCGGCGTCGGCATACTCGTTCAGCGGGCGCAGGCGCTCCTCGAGGTTTGCCATGGTCTGCGACATCGTCGTCTGCTGGCGGATGAGCAACTCGGCGAGCGGAGCGGTCTCCATCTCGACCTGGCGCTGCATCTCGTGCAGCAGCTCTTCCTGCGCGACGAAGTACTCAGCGATGCGGCGCAGGCGGGCCGAGGTCACCGGGGGCAGCGCACTGCGCATCGGGGGGCGCGGGACGCGACGGGCGCATCTCCTGACGAGGCTCCACGCCTCGCTGCTCCATGCGCTCTTCTTCGTGGTTGTTGCGAGATCCAAAGCGCATTGGTGGGTTCCTTCGCGTTGCTGGCGCCGGCACCATGATCTGCGTAGTTGCCCTCGCAGTATAGGGGACGACCTGCGTAATGTGCTCAATCCCGCGAATGCCCGAGCGGTGTGAGCGGCGCGGGCCAGGCCACACGATGATCGCGGCGGGCACCGCCTCTAGCTCTGGCTCCGCCTCAGACTCGGCGACTACGGGCGCGAGCGGAATCGCGTCGTACTCCGACACCGGCTCGAGGTATTCCGATAGCGGTTCGAGGTCGTACTCGGAACGGGGTGCGTCCTCCACCGGAGCGGCGACGGCCAACTCGGGTTCCTCGACCTGCACAGCCCCTGCGACCGGCTCCTCGACGCTCGCGAGCGGCATGCCCATGGCGGCTCGCACCGCCGCCGCGAGCGTTCGCTCAGGCCGACGCTCGCGCGAGGCGATCTGCCAGGCGGCCACCACCGCGAGCAGCGCCATGATCCAGGTGCTCGTGATGCGCTGCGCCGCACTCAGCTCTCGTGGGCGCCAGCCACCGAGGAAGCTCGACAGCACCGAGGATGCGCCGCCGGGCTCGCTCGCGTTCGTGCTCGCCGGGGCGCCGCCATATGCGGCGTAGGAGAGCTGCGCGATGCGCTGCATCACCTCGTACGCCGGCTCCAGGTCATAGATGTAGCGCGCGTCGGACTCCAGCGCGGCGATCGAGGCGACGCCGTTGTCGGCACGCAGCGTGGGCACGAACACCTCGCCTCGATCACTCGGTGCTTCGGTCAGCACTGCGATCGCGTAGTCCCCATGTGAGGTGGTCACGAGCCCGGCGTCGTGCGCGAAGCCGGCGAGCGCGCCGACCTTGTGCGCGAACGGGGCGTCCTCGGGCATGCCGCTCGCGAGGCCGACGCGGAAGAACTCGCCACGCAGCACCTCAAGCATCTCGCGTGACGCCTCAGGGCTCACGACCTTGCCGTCGTGCAGCAGCTGGAAGACGCGCGCCATGTCGCCGGCGCTCGTCGTGAACTCGTCGCCCAGGTGCGTGTGCTGGAGGCCGAGACGGATCGGCACCGCCGCGACGATGTCCGGACCGATGCGCTCACGCAGCGCTGCCGCCGAGGGGTTATCCGAGACCTGCGCCATCAGCCGCAGCGCCTCGCCCACCGTGAGGTCGTGCGTGCGCTCCGTGCGGAGCTCGGCAGGATCATCGCTCAGCTGGTCGTTGCGGATCACCAGCGGCTCATTAAACGAGAGCGTGCCGTGCTCACGCTCCTGGTACGCAGCTGCGAGGACGAACAGCTTGTAGAGCGAGGCCGAGAGGAACTCGTCGTTCAGGCCGCGAGCGCAGGTGGCGTCGCCACCGAGGTCCACGACGGCGTAGGCGATGCGCCCGTTGAATGACTGCGCGGCGCGGTCGATCTGGGTGCATACCTCGACGCCGGTTGCCGCATGGGCAGGCGTGGTCGCCACGCCGAGCGTGCCAACCGTTGCCACCACGAATGCCCCGAGTCCGAGCCAGCCGCCCCGCACACACACCCCAGCAGTCCGGCGAGGCCAGCAGCAATACGCAGTGGATAACTGAGCGCCCCGCCAAGAGCCGGGCAAGGGTAGACGCCCACCCCCGCCGCCTCAACCCGACCATGACGCCCGCCGGCCAACTGTCACAAACTAGACTCGCCCCATCGCTCACCGGGAGGACGCCATGCCCGACACCCGCCTCGAGATCGCGCACACCTCGGCGCTGGCGACGGACACGCTGGTGGCCATCCGCCAGCTCCTAAACGCGGCGTTCGAGGGCGATTTCAATGACGACGACTGGGAGCACGGGCTCGGCGGCATGCACGCGCTCGTGTGGGACGGCGACGAGCTGATCGGCCACGGCTCCGTGGTGCAGCGCCGCATGCTGCACGCCGGGCGCTCGCTCCGCTGCGGATACGTCGAGGCGGTTGCCGTGCATCCGGACCACCAGCGCCGCGGCCACGGCGCCATGCTCATGGGCGCGCTGGAGCAGATCATCCGCGATGCCTACGAGCTCGGCGCGCTGTCGTCATCGGAAGCAGCGGTCGACTTCTACCTCGCACGCAGCTGGGAGCAGTGGCGCGGGCCGACCTCGGCGTTCACGCCACACGGCATCGAGCGCACCGAGGATGAAGACGACAGCACCTATATCTTGCGCACCTCGACACCGCTCGACCTGCGCGGCTCACTGACCTGCGACTGGCGCGAGGGCGACGTCTGGTAGACGCGCCGCGCGCCGACTCGCACCCTCGCGTCACCGTCCATCGAGGCAGCTGCGATCGCCGTACACTGGATGTGCACACCTCCCACCGAGGAGCACAAGGTCAGATGAACAACCTCAAGACCGTCGTATTGCTCGCCGCACTCAGCGGCCTGCTCATCGCCATCGGCGGTGCGCTCGGCGGACCGCGCGGCATGGTCATGTTCCTCGGCATCGCCGTGGTCATGAACTTCACCTCGTACTGGTTCTCCGCGGACATCGTGCTGCGCACCGCCGGGGCACACGAGATTCACGAGCAGGACGACCCCGGCCTGTTCGGCCTCGTCGCCGACGTCGCGCAGCGATCCGGCATGCCGATGCCGCGCGTCTACACGATCGACTCAGCGCAGCCCAACGCGTTCGCTACGGGCCGCAACCCGGAGCACGCCGCCGTCGCTGTGACCTCCGGCATTCGAGCGATGCTGACCGAGCGTGAGCTCGCCGGCGTGCTAGGCCACGAGATGGCGCACGTGAAAAACCGCGACATCCTCACCTCCTCCGTCGTTGCGACGATCGCCTCAGCGATCTCCTCGATGGCATGGATGGCGATGTGGTTTGGTGGCGGCTTCGGCTCGCGGGACGACAACCGCGGTGGCGGCGGCATCGGCGCGCTCGTCACGATGATCCTCGCGCCGCTCGCCGCAACGCTGATCCAGCTCGGCATCAGTCGTTCGAGGGAGTACCAGGCGGACGCGGACGGCGCTCGCGTCGTCGGCGACCCAGAGGCACTGGCCTCGGCGCTCGCGAAGATGCAGATGGGCGCGGCCCGCATCCCGATGCAGGTGCCGCAGGCCACGGCGCACCTCTTCATCGTGAGCCCGTTCAGCGGCCGCAACATGGCCGGCCTGTTCAGCACCCACCCGCCCACCGAGGAGCGCATCGCGCGCCTGCGCAAGATGCGCATCTAGCAGCGACAACGCACACACAACGACGAGGGCGCCCGATGGGCGCCCTCGTCAGTTCAGTACGAATTGTTCGAGGCAATCTCGGCTAGTCCGCCGGCAGCATTACCTCGATGCACACGCCGTCGAGCACGTCCGGCGCGAGCGAGACCTCGCCACCCTGCTCGCGCACGAGCGTGCGCACCGTCGCGAGCCCCAGGCCGGTGCCGGCGGCGTGCGCCATACCGGCAGCCGTGCGCTGGCCGCGCTCGAACACCGAGGCGCGATGCTCGAGGGCGATGCCAATGCCCCAGTCACGCACCCCGACGCGCCAGTGCGCGCCGTCGCGTCGAGCAGACACGGCAACGTGTGCGACCGAGCCGTCGTGACGGCGGTACTTCACTGCGTTCTCCACGAGGTTCGCGAACACGCGGTACAGCGCGCCGCGATCGCCTCGCACAATCGGCAGGTCGCCGATCTCCAGCACCACGCCCGCGTCGCTGATCTGCGAGTCGAGCGCGGCAACCACGTCTGCGAGCACCGAGGCAAGCTCGACACG
>QWQU01000067.1 GCA_003670735.1 Chloroflexota bacterium
CCTCGATGGCCGCGTACTGGGCGGCGGTGGGGGCCGACATCATTACGTACTGGTGGACCTTCATCATCGCCTCGAGGATGCGCTCCGGGGCCGCGGCGTAGCCGAGGCGCCAGCCGGTCATCGAGTACGACTTGGAGAAGCCGCCGAGCAGAATCGTGCGCTCGCGCATGCCGGGCAGCGAGGCGAAGCAGATGTGCTGCACGCCGTAGACGAGCCGGTCGTAGACCTCGTCGGAGATGACAACGAGGTCGTTCTCCTCCGCGAAGCGCGCGATGGCCTCCATCGACTCGCGGTCGAGGACCGCGCCGGTGGGGTTGGACGGGTAGCCGAGCAGGATCGCCTTGGTGGCGGGGGTGAGCTTCGCCTGGAGTCCCTCGACGGTGACGATGAACTTCGTTTCGGCGGTCGTCGGCACGGCAACGTACTTCGCGCCGGCGAGCGAGATCACGGGCTCGTAGGCAACGTAGCCAGGCTCCGGCACGAGCACCTCGTCGCCGGGGTCGAGGACGGCACGGACGGCGAGGTCGAGCGCCTCGGAGACGCCGGTGGTGAGCAGGAGCTCGTGGTCGGGCGAGTAGGAGACGCCGTACATACGCTCGAGGTTGTTACCGAGCAGCTGGCGCAGCTCGAGCAGGCCGTAGTTGCTCGTGTAGCCGGTCTGGCCGTTGAGCATAGAGTCGACGCCGGCCTGGGTGATCCTCGACGGCGTCGGGAAGTCGGGCTGGCCGACGGCGAGTGAGATCACGCCGTCGACGGAGTCGAGCAACTCGAAGAAGCGACGGATGCCCGACGAGGACATCGCCGAGACCGTGCGCGAGATCTGGCCGCGATGCGCGACGTGTGCGTCCTCGGTGGTCACGAGCTGTGCCCGCCGAAGAACGCCGGGCGGCGCTCCTGGAACTTCGTGATCTCGCCGTATGCGTGCGCGGCGCGCAGGAGCGTCGGCTCACTGAACATGTCGCCGATCAGCTGGAGGCCGACCGGGAGGCCCTCGGCGAATCCGCACGGGATGCTCATGGCCGGGTTGCCGGCGATGTTCACGGGAATCGTGCAGAGGTCGTTGAGGTACATCGCGAGCGGGTCATCGACCTTCTCGCCGAGCTTGAAGGCGACGTTCGGTGAGCACGGCGTGAGCAGCAGGTCGTGCGACGCAAAGGCCGCCGCGAACTCGCGGCGGATGAGCGTGCGCACCTTCTGCGCCTTCAGGTAGTACGCGTCGTAGTAGCCGGCCGACAGCGCATACGTGCCGAGGAAGATGCGACGCTTCACCTCGGCGCCGAATCCGCGGCCGCGGCTCTGCTCCATCTCGTCCCACATCGTCTCGGCTTCGGCGCGGTAGCCGTACTTCACGCCGTCGTAGCGGGCGAGGTTCGCCGACGCCTCCGACGGGGCAATGATGTAGTAGACGGGCAGCGCGGCGGGGACAGACGGCAGCGTGACGTCGCGGTCGACGATCGCGCCGTTGTCCTCGAAGACCTTGATGGCGGCCTCGACGGCATCGCGCACGCCGGGCTCCATGCCGTCGACGAAGAACTCGCGCGGGACACCGACGCGCAGTCCAGCCAGGCCGCCGAAGAGCAGCGCGGTGTAGTCGGGCACGGGTACGGGCGCGCTGGTCGCGTCTTGCGGGTCCACGCCGGCGATCGCGCCGAGCAGCAACGCGGCGTCCTCGGCATCACGGGCAAACGGCCCGACCTGCTCGAGCGACGACGCGAAGGCGATCACACCGAAGCGGCTGACGCGCCCGTAGGTCGGCTTGAGGCCGACGATGCCGCAGAGCGCAGCCGGCTGTCGGATCGAGCCACCGGTGTCGGTGCCGAGCGAGAGCGCGACGCCACCGGCGGCGACGGTCGCAGCCGAGCCGCCCGAGGAGCCACCCGGCACGCGCTCGAGGTCCCACGGGTTGTGGGTGGCGCCGTACGCGGAGTGCTCGGTCGAGGAGCCCATCGCGAACTCGTCAAGGTTGGTCTTGCCGACGAAGACGGCGCCGGCCTCGCGGAGTTTCGCGACGACGGTGCAGTCGATGATCGGCTTGAAGCCACGGAGCATGTTCGAGGCGGCCGTGGTCTCGACGCCCTTGGTCGAGAGCAGGTCCTTCACGCCGATCGGGATGCCGGTGAGCGGTGCGACGTTCCCCGAGCGCAGACGAGCGTCGGCCGCGTCGGCCTGCTCCAGCGCCTCGGTGTCGGTGATAGTGATGTAGGCGTTGAGCGACGTCTCCTGAGCGCGCACGCGAGCGAGCGCAGCCTCTGTCAGTGCGCGCGACGTGACAGCGCTTGAGCGCAGCTGCTTGGCCTGCTCGTGCGCGGGTAGATCAAGGATGGCATCCGGGCGGAGTGCCTCAGTCGTCATGCAATCAGCCTTTATTCCAGGACGGCGCGTACTCGGACGTAGGGCCCATCGACCCTGGGAGCATTGGCGAGCAGCGTGTCGCGGTCAGGCGATTCGCGGCTCACGTCGTCACGCTCCACGTTGGCGAGGTCGAAGGACTGCGCCGTCGGCGGCACGCCCTCCACGTCGTACGAGTTCAGCAGCTCGAAGTGTTCGAGAATTGTGGACAACTGCTCGCGCGCACGCGCGACCTCATCGTCGCTCAGCCCAACACGAGCCAAACGGGCGATGTGACGCACCTCGTCATCGGTCAGGGGCATTGGCTCCTCCGGCCTCGCTGTGCGTAACTATAGGGCGCGACCGTTCCACACCATAGCCATCACGAGCATTCGGTTTTCGCCTGTCCGTCCCGCTAGATCGGGGTTGCGGAGCGGCGAACAGTCCGCCGAGGATACCTGCCTAGGATCTCGGTGGGCATCGTGCCCGGAGGTGACCTCATCGCCCAAGCACCTGACGCTGCCCGCCTCGGCAATCCGAGCTTTGTCTGGCGCTCCGGCCAGGAGCGCCGCCTGGCGATCATCGAGCGCTACATCCCACTCGCCGGCAAGCGCGTGCTCGACCTCGGCTGCGGCCTGGGGGAGTACGTGCGTGGCTTCGCGCGCCAGGGCGCCGAGGCGTTCGGCTGTGACGTGGCGCAGTCGCGCCTCGCGGAGGCTCGACGCCGTGGTTCGGGCGACCGACTCGCTGGTGCGGCGGGCGAGTTTCTGCCCTACCGCAGCGGCAGCTTCGATGTAGTGGTGCTGAACGAGGTGATCGAGCACGTCTCCGACGACCGCGCCACGATGCGGGAGGTCGGGCGGGTGCTCGCACCAGGTGGGATCGCGGTGCTGTACGCGCCGAACCGCCTCTATCCGTTCGAGACGCACGGCATCTACCTGGGCAAGCGGTACATCTTCGGGAACATCCCCCTGGTGAACTGGTTGCCGAACATCCTGCGCAATCGCCTCGTTCCACACGCGCGGGCGTATACCGCGCGCGGCCTCGAGCGTGTGTGCGCGGCCAGCGGGCTGCGCATCGTGGATCACAGCTACGTATACCCGGGCTTCGACAACATCGCGGCGCGTGTGCCGCTGGTTGCCGGGCTGCTGCGCGCCGGCTGCTACCGCGCCGAGGACTCCGCCTCGCTGCGCCGCTTTGGACTCTCACACCTCCTTGTGCTGCAGCGCGATGAGGCTCCCGCCACTGCTCCCACGCAGGAAGGCACGACCGCATGAGCGCATTCCAACGCATCCGTCGCCTGCGCCTGGACCGGCTCCGAGCGCGCAAGCGGCCGATGTCGCGGCTGACCACGGTCGCCCTCGCGATCATCGCGATGGGGATCGGCCTCGTTGGGGTCGTCGGGCTCTACGGCCTGCAGCAGTACCAGCAGTACACGAGCAGCGTCGTTCCGCCGGAGCAGCTGCTGGCGCAGCTCCCGCACGGTGGCGCTCGGATCTACGACCGCAATGGCGTGCTGCTCTACGAGTTCCTGGATGAGTTCGGTGGTCTGCGCCGCCCGGTCGCGCTCGCACAGATATCGCCGTACATGCGTGAGGCGACGGTCTCCACCGAGGACACCTCGTTCTACGAGAACAACGGCCTCAACACCGAGGGTTTGCTGCGCGCGGCCTTTGTGAACCTCACGCCGTTCGGTGATGCGTTCTTCGACAGCACCGGTGGATCCTCGATCACGCAGCAGCTGGCGAAGCAGGTCTACATCCCGGTGAAGGAGCGCTACGAGCGCTCGCCGATGCGCAAGCTGCGCGAAGCCGTGATCGCACTCGAACTGACGAAGCGGTACCCGAAGGACCAGATCCTCGAGTGGTACCTGAACTCGATCTCGTACGGCAGCGTGTACGTGGGCATCGAGGCCGCCTCGCAGGGCTACTTCGACAAGGACGCGAAGGACCTGACGCTCGCGGAGGCCTCGCTGCTCGCGGGCATTCCGCAGTCACCGGCCGCATACGAGCCGGGCAATAACTTCGATGCCGCAAAGGTGCGCCAGGGCGAAGTGCTCGATCTGATGGTGAAGCACGGCTCGATCACACAGGCGCAGGCCGATGTCGCGGCGAAGGAGAAGATCGTCCTGCACGCCTCGCGGTTCGAGATCGTGGCGCCGCACTTCGTGCTGGGGCCGGTCGCGAACGAGATCACGCAGCGCTTTGGTGAGCGCGCGCTGTACGAGGCAGGCCTCGAGGTCACGACCACACTCGACACGCGGCTGAACAAGATCGGCGAGGACGCACTCGAGAAGAACATCGCGGCGAACGAGAAGGCAGTCGATGGTCACAACGGCGCGCTGATCGCGATGGACCCGAAGACCGGGCAAGTGCTCGCGTATGTCGGCAGCCGCGACTATTTCCGCGACGACATCCAGGGCCGCAACGACAACGTGTCCGCGCTTAACTCGCCGGGTTCGACGCTGAAGCCATTCACATACCTCACCGCGTTCCAGCAAGGCTGGAGCCCACAGTCGAGCGTGATCGACGCGCCGGCGAAGGTCTTTGACCCCTCCACCGGCAAGGACTTCACGCCGACCAACCCGAGCGGTGGCGCGCTGCACGGCCTGATCACGATCGCCGAGGCATTGGGCAACTCGCTGAACCTGCCAGCGTTCAAGACTGTGGTCGCGGTCGGCGTCGACAAGGTGCTGACGAACTACAAGGCGTTCGGGCTGACCCACCTCGGCGGGCCGAGTGACTACGGGCCGTCGCTGACACTCGGTGGCGTGGACACGCGGCTCGACGACGTCGCATTCGCATACCTCGCGCTAGCCGGGGGTGGGGTGCTGCGCGGGCAGCAGCCGCTGACGCCGCACGCGGCGGGCGAGCGCACGGTCGATCCCGTCGTGCTGCTCAAGGTGAAGGATTCCAGCGGCAAGACCGTGTTCGAGACAAAGCAGCCGGTCGAGCGCCGCGTGATGGCGCCGTCGTTTGCGTACCTGACGACCTCGGTGCTTTCGAACCCCTCGAACCAGTGCATCACGTTCGGGTGCGGCTACCTCGAGCTGCCGGACAAGCGGCCGGTCGCCAAGAAGTCGGGTACGAGCGAGCCGTTCGAGAACCAGGGCACGAAGGCCGCTGACACGTGGACGTTTGGCTACACGCCTGACCTCGTGAGTGGCGTGTGGACGGGCAACTCCAACAACGCGCCAATGTCGAACATCTTCTCGACGACGGTGGCGTGGCCGACGTGGCGCGACTTCATGGCGGGCGCGCTGAAGACGCTCGAGATTCCCTCGAAGCCGTTCGAGCAGCCGAGCGACGTGGTGACACGCGACCTGTGCTATCCATCGGGTCGTCTGCCCACTGATGCGTGCCCCACTGGGCGCACGACCAAGGGGCTGATGGCAACTGAAGCGATCCCGACCGACAAGGCGGCGCTCGCGAAGATCTCTGACACGTGGTGGCAGAAGATCGATATCGACACGCGGACTGGGCTGCTCGCTGCGCCGAACACGCCTGCGCTGTTCGTCTCGAGCGAGACGCGGCTCGTGATCCCCAAAGAGGAGCGCGAGGCGTGGAAGGGTATGGACGAGTGGGCGGAGAAGAGCGGGCTCACCGCACTGCTCGCACCGAGTGCGGAAGCCTCGGCAGCCGCAAACCTGATCACGATCTCGTCGCCAATCGCGAACCAGCGCGTGAGCGGACTGCTCTCGATCACTGGTCGCGCGACCTCGCCTGACTTCCAGCGCTATGTGCTGGAGTGGGGCGCCGGCGCGAACCCGACGAACTACACGCCGATCAAGACCGGAAACTCCCAGGTACAGGACGGTGGCAGCCTCGGTAGTTGGAACATTGGCTCACTGGCCGATGGGGACTACACGCTGCGGCTGCGCGTCACCGACTCGAAGCTTGGTGAGCTGCGCTTCCTCGTGCCGGTCGTGGTGGGGACGGGCAACGTGCGCACGCCGATCGCCGCGATCTCCTCGCCGGTACCGGGTGCGACGGTGAGCGGCACGGTGACGATCACTGGCACCGCGGCGACGAATGGCACGCTGAAGGACTACGTGATCGA
>QWQU01000068.1 GCA_003670735.1 Chloroflexota bacterium
AGCATGAGAACGGGGAGCGGCGCAGCCGCTCCCCGTTCCTGTATTTCGCCCGCCCCCCCCACCCTGTGAGGGGCTTCGCCCCTCACAGGGTGGGGGCGTTGCCCCCAGACCCCCCTCGGAGTCGTGAGTGAGACGCTCCATCTCTCGTGCGTGGGGTCGCGTGGGACGTATTCGCACTCGGAATCGCCTCAACATCGCACGCAAGCCAACGTGAATGACACGCCTGCATGAGCGCGCTCGATGACGTTCGCGGACCGGCTTGTATGTGCGCTGGCTATGGAGTCCAGAGCGAGCTGGCGCGTGACATGTGCTGCTCGAGCGCGGCGTCGAGGGCGGCGGGGTCGAGTTCGAGGCGGCGCGCGAGGTAGGCGTAGGCGCGTGAGTCGCGCGCGGGGATGGTGAGGTCGTGCGCATTGCCTCGGACGACGCGTAGCGCATCGATCAGGCGACGGAGGAACGAGTACGCCTCGGCGAGATCGGTGGCGAGGGTGGCTTCGATGTGGCCGCCGCCAGCGAGACGTTCGAGTGCGAGCAGCGTGTTGCTCGTGCGCACGCTTGGGTCATGCGCGCCGACCTCGATCTGGCGGGCCTGGACCCAGTATTCGATGTCGACGACGCCACCGGTGCTGTGCTTCGCGCTGACCTCGCCTGTTGGGACGAGCTCGTTGGCCTGTCGCTCACGGAGGTGCGCGATCTCGTCGCGGTCGAGCGGTGCGGCGGAGTAGACGAAGGCGTCACGGACTACCTCGACGCGCGCGCCGAGGGCAGGGTCGCCTGCGACCTGGCGAAGCTTCACGAGTGCGAGCCGCTCGAAGGGGAGCGCCTCGCCATCGGTTGCGTAGTAGGCGGCGAGGCCGGCGACGCTCGAGGCGAGCGGGCCGGCGTTGCCGTGCGGGCGGAGCCGCATGTCTACCTCGAAGATGCCGGACTCGCGGGTGGCGATCGTCGCGAGGAACTCGCGCACCCACGCCTCGAAGTAGCGGTCGTTGGGCTGGGGCTGCGCGCCATCCGTCATGCCGTCACCGGCGTAGGCGAAGAGCAGCTCGATGTCGGAGGCGAAGCCGAGCTCGCTGCCGCCGAACTTGCCGAGGGCGAAGACGGCCCAGGGGCACGCCTCGTCGTGCGTGAGGCGTGGGGTGCCGGACTGCAGTGCGACGGCGTCGGCGGCGAGCCAGGCGGCGGTGGCGACGACGACCTCGGCGAGCTCTGTGAGCTCGGCGGCGAAGGTGCGGAAGTCGATGCGACCAGTGATGTGTCGCAGATCGATGCGGAACATCTCGTGGTCTTTGAAGGCGTTGAGCGCGGTCGCCGGCGCATCACTCGATGTTGCGAGGCGTTGGGCGAGGTCGCGCTCGAGCTCGTCGCGCGGGACGCGGCGGTCGAGGGTGGCCATGTCGCCGACGAGCGGGAAGAGGCTCGCGTGCTGCATGCGCAGGAAGTCCTCCCAGAGGAAGGTGCTGGCACCCATCACCTCGGCGAGGGTGCGCTGGGCCTCGCTGTCCTCGAGCGCGGCGATGTCGTCGGCCCATTGCGGCTGCGTGAGCAGCTGGCGCATCAGTGCGGCGAACTGGCGTAGCGCCTGCGCGGGGTCAGCAGTGTCGGGCAGCAGTGCGGTGAACTGCTTAATGAGCGCGACAGCTGCGCGCACCTGGCGGAGCGACGCTTCGTCCTCGAGGGACTCACCGTGGGCACCTCGGATCACGAGGACGTCGTCGGTCTCGCCGTCGATGGTGCGGATGTGGCCGCGGGTGATGTTCACGTTGAGCAGCGCGAGCGCGTTGGTGAGCTCGAAGAGGAAGCCGGGCGTGTCCTGGCCGGTGAGATGCAGGCGCGTCTCGTCCGCCTCGAGTGATATGTTCACGGTGACGGGCCAGAGGCGCGCACCGGCCTCGTCAGGGGTTGCGCGGAGCACGTCGCTCACTGCGTCGACGACGCGCGCGCGTGCCTCGTCGCGCGGTGCGGCGAGCAGGGCGGACGTGTCAGCGAGGAGCTGATCCCAGCGCGCGTCATCCCAGCGGGCGTCGGGTCGCACCTCGAAGATGTCGAGGAGGCGGCCGACGGTGACGGCGGTGGACTGCAGCTGGTGCCTGCTCGACACGCGCGAGGCGCGGGCGAGTGCGGGGACGCGCAGGGTGAAGAGATCGGCGGACTCGATGTCGAGGCGGGCAGCGGTCAGCGAGCCGCTGATGATCGAAAGCGCACCGAGTGTGTCGGCGGCAGCGACGGTCACGCGCCAGCGCCCGTGGCGGCGCGGCTGGAGGTGTAAGGCGAGTGGTCGTTGGACGGAGATCGTCGCCAGGAGCTCGGCGTGACGTTCGCGCTCTTCGGCGGTGGTGACCTCGGTGTATGGAGCGCCGAGCTGGGCCTGCAGCTCGGCGGCACTCAACGGCGCGGGCGAGGCGGAGGTCATGTCTCCATCCTAGCCCGCGCCGCGTGTGATCTCGTACGTCGGGGTGTTAAGCCTTGGTTGGTTTGGCGACGAGCAGCACCTGTGCGGCGACCTCGTCCTGCACGGCGACGGTCGGGGTGCTCGGTGCGGTCATCTTGAGGTCGGACCACTTGAATGAGGTCGAGGCGAGCACGTTGAGCGTGCCGCTCTCGTCCATTTTCGCTTCGACATCGAAGGTGATAGGGACCTCGTTGCCCTGGACCTTGATGGTGCCGCTGACCTTCTGCTTCACGGTCTCGCCGGTCTTGTAGGAGGTCGGAAGCGAGCTGAGGCTGCCGATGGTGACGGTGGTGGTCGCGTTGCTGCGGCCCCACTGCTGGCTGATGAAGCGATCACGCATCGACTGGTCGCTGCTGAACTTGGTCATGTCGAGGTTGACTACGGTGGGGCGCCCGTCGAGGTAGACGTTTCCGGTGATCGCGGTGTTCTTCATGGTCGCGTCGTTCGGCAGCGGGAGCTGCGCGATCTTCTCGCGGACGACGAACTGCGAGGTCGAGCCGTCGGAGACGACGTAGGTCACGCCTTTTACGTCGTTCGTGGTCTTGGTGCCGGCAGCGGACGTGGTGGTGCCGCCAGCGGCAGTTGTTGCGGCGGCCGTGGCGGAGCTCGATGCGGTGCCGGAGGTCGTGGCGGTGCTGCTCGCCGTCGTGCTCGTGGCCGTCGTGGCGGCGATCGAGGTCGAGCTGGGGAGGGCGAGGGCGGTGGTCTGCGTGTCGTGCTGACTCATCAGCGCGACGCCGAGGGCGAGTGGCAGGACGACGCCAACCGCGCCGGCCCACATCGGGATGGCGCGCTGAGCGAGCATCGGCGTGAGGAGCACGATCGCACCGAAGTTGGCGGCTGCGATCGGGGCGATGTAGCTGAACGACCTCGACATCTGCGTCTCGAGGCCGAGCGCCGCGAGGACGACCAGCACAAAGCCAGCGCCCATGGCGAGGGTGAAGGCGCGCACCGCGTTCGACGAGCGCTGCACCGCGTTCCAGACCGCGCCAGCGATGAGCGCCAGCACGGTGCCACCGAGGCCAACGGTGAGTGAGTTGAAGAAGATGTCGTCAGGTGACTGCAGCGGGAGCGAGAGCAGGACGGCGATCAGTGCGCCGACTGCGCCAGCAATGAGGCCTGGGACCATGATGGGAGTCCTTCCAAGTCCACGGGTCGAGCATTCACTTTACGGAGCAAGCCGACATGGGTCTGTTGCCGGAGTGCAATGAAACGGTCAACGTGACAGAGCAATGAGCACGGATCTCGAACGTTTACGTACGAAGTTTGCGAGCGGGGCACTGACGCACCCGCGTGGCAGCGTGCCATCCGTTGTCGACCTCGCTGCTGCGTTCTGGGTGGCTGCGGGTGCTGATGTGTCGCCGTCCGATGCGGCGAGCGCGATGCGCGAACGTATTGGCACACCTCGACACCTGGTGCTGGTGATCGCGGATGGGCTTGGACTCGATCTACTCGAGTCGATGCCGGCGGCGAGCTTTCTCTGGCAGCACGTCGCAGGCGAGGCGCGCACGGTGTTCCCCTCGACGACGGCGGCGGTGCTGACGAGCCTGCATACGGCGCGATGGCCCGGTGAGCACGGCGTGATCGGGCACTGGCTGCTGGGGCCGCGCGATGTGGGATCGATCAACGTGCTGCCGTACACGCGGCGCGGTGATCAGAGCGACCTCGACGCGATCGGGGTGCAGGTGGATGAGGTGTTCCAGTCGCCGGCGCTGCTCGGGCGCGGCGAGCGCGATGCGCTGTTCGTGCTGCCGGAGCGGATCGTGCGTGGACGGTTCTCGGAATTCAGCGCGGGGGCAGGCGAGCGCATCGGCTATCGCAGCCTCGGTGATGGCGTTGATGCGGTGCTCACGCACATTCGCGGCGCGGTGCGCGATACGTGCACGGTGCTGTACCTCTCGCGGATCGATGACGCGGCGCACGAGCATGGGCCGACACACCTCGAGGTTGTCGGTGAGGTGCGCGCACTCGATGCGGAGATGCAGCGACTGGCCTCGGAACTCGGTGGCGAGGATGCGCGGATCGTGCTGACGGCGGACCACGGGCATCTGCCAGTGCCGCAGGGCGCATCTCGAGTGCTGCGTGGTGACGACGACATTGGGCGCTACCTGCGCACGGCACCGACCGGTGACGCGCGGGTCGCGTACTTCCACCTCGAACGTGTGGACGAGGTCGAGGCGTTCTCGAGTGCGTTCCGAGAACGGTGGGGCGAGCAGTTCGTGCTACTCACGCCGGACGAGGTGATCGCGGAGGGGCTGCTGGGTGAGGTGGTGACCTCGACGGCACGTGCGCGGCTCGGTGATGCGGTGGCGATCTCGCTCGGGCCTGACGTGCTTGAGTTCCGGCCGGTGGGTGGCAAGGCTGATCCGCGGCTCACGCTGCGATCGCAGCACTCGGGGCTGACGGCGGCGGAGATGCGCGTGCCGTTCGTGGTGATCTAGCGAGCGCTGACCTGGGTTCGATCTAGCGGCGGCGGCGGAGCTCCTGGAGCACGCGGCGCTCGTTTTCGAAGATGCGGCGGACGGTGGCCTCGGTCACCTCGAAGTACGTGGTGTGTACGGCCTCCGCGGGGCCAACGCTCTCGGCGACGTAGAGGCCATCCTCGAGATCATCGATGCGATAGCGGAGCATGCGGCCACCCTCGTCGGGCATCGCGGTCTCGTCGTGTGACTCCATCGCGCGGCGGCGCATGCCGTCGTCGGTGCCGATGAGCAGCGAGAGCGCGCCGGTCGAGAGGCCGGCGCGGTACTCGGTGATGATGTGCGGAGCCGGAGTGCGCTGCTCGCCGCGTACGAGGTTGAGGCCGCGCACCTCGACGCCATCGAGTGCGTCGTCTTCGCGCAGACCCCAGTGGTGCACCTCGGACGGTTCGATGCGCAGGACGATGCGATCAGTAAGCGGGCGCAGGCGGTACTGCGGGTATCGCTCGCGCAGCAGGGCGATCGCCTGAGCGTGGTCGTCGCCGCCATCGAGCAC
This sequence comes from Chloroflexota bacterium, assembly GCA_003670735.1. Taxonomy (GTDB): domain Bacteria; phylum Chloroflexota; class Dehalococcoidia; order UBA2979; family UBA2979; genus RH-chloro-G1. Next base: position 5,426 of record QWQU01000068.1, read on the forward strand.
GGTCGCGTGACCGCGCAGCTCGACCCACGAGAGTCGCGTCCAGTCCTCGCTGTACTCGTCAGCCAAGACGGCGACGTCGGGGTGCAGGTAGACGGCGCGGAGGTTCGGGGTCTCCTCGGGATCGCCGGCGACGGTGACGAGCGCGCCGTCGAGCAGCGCGAAGCGGATCGCGAGCACGTGCGGGCCATTGTCCGTCTCGATCGCGAGGCGCACGACGCGCTGATGCTCGAGGAAGGCCGCGACGGCGGGGTGCAGTTCCATCAGTAGCCTCGAGCCGTGTCGACGACGTTGATCAGCGAATCGCCGCGCAGGAAGCGCGCGAGGTTGTCGCAGAAGATCGCGGTGACGCGCTCGTAGTAACGGTCGGTGCCGGCGGCGACGTGGGGCGTCATCAGCAGGTTGGGCGCGTCCCAGAGCAGCGAGTCAGTGGGGAGCGGTTCGACGCTGAACACATCGAGTGCGGCACCGGCGATCGTGCCGGCTCGCAACGCCTCGACGAGTGCGGCCTCATCGACGAGCGAGCCGCGGGCGACGTTGATCAGCACGGCGTCGTCTTTCATCTCGCGCAACGCACGGGCGTCGATCAACTGTGCAGTCTCGGCGGTCGCGGGAGCGGAGATGAGTACGACGTCGCTCTCGTGCAGCAGGTAGTCGAGGTCGCTCGGTGGTACCGCTTCGTCGACGGACTGGTGCGGGCCGCGCGTGGTGAAGGAGCGGCGCATGCCGAGGGTGCGGCAGCCGAGCGCGCGGGCGCGCCTCGCGACTTCGAGTCCAATGGTGCCGAGGCCGACGATGCCGATGGTCATGCCCTCGACCTCACGCGGCATGTAGCGGCGATAGGTGTGGGCTTGCTGGTCGAGGAAGACGGCGGGCCAGCCCTTGGCAAACATCAGCGTCGCGCCGATCACCCACTCGGCGATGGGGCC
>QWQU01000069.1 GCA_003670735.1 Chloroflexota bacterium
ATAACTTACTCTCAATACACTTTTTTCATCAATTCGTTTAGTCAAATCGGATTCATTTTGTACTATTGAATACTGGTTTTACAGAACCTATCATTCTAGACTTAGTTTGATGAACCGTCAAGAACCCACTGTGGGATTCTTGACAATTCAGTCTTTTTTACTCAGCATCGGTCACTGGTGTTTCTTCTACTGGGGTAATAAAAGCTTCCTCAGCAGCAATGGTTTGAGCGCGATCACGCTCGAACTGCTCCCTAGCTTTGCGTGCTTTACGATAAGACAAGCCCGTTCCAGCAGGGATCAAACGACCAATAATGACGTTTTCTTTCAGGCCACGCAAGGTGTCAACTTTACCCATAATGGCTGCTTCTGTAAGAACGCGAGTCGTTTCTTGGAATGATGCTGCTGAAATAAAGCTATCCGTAGACAATGAGGCCTTTGTAATACCTAAAAGGATGTTCTCATAAATCGCAGGTCTTAAACCAGCCGCAATCACACGATCATTCTCATCAAAGAGTTTAGAACGCTCCACCTGTTCACCGGTTATGAAGTTGGCTTCACCAGCATCTACAACCTGAACTCGGCGTAACATCTGACGAACAATCACTTCAATATGCTTGTCGTTGATCTTTACACCCTGTAAGCGATAGACGTCCTGAACTTCGTCAACAATGTACATGGATAACTCTTCGATACCTTTGAGATGCAAAATATCGTGTGGGTCAGCAGGCCCTTCAACAATCATTTCACCTTTGTTGACGACTTGACCATCATGAACTAATACTTGTTTTTCTTTTGGAATCAAGAATTCATGTGACTCACCATCCATATCCGTAATCACTAAGCGTTGCTTACCCTTTGTTTCTTTACCAAATGAAACTGTTCCTGTAATCTTCGCAAGAACTGCAGCATCTTTTGGTGAGCGACCTTCAAACAACTCAGCCACCCGCGGTAAACCTCCAGTAATATCACGTGTTTTTTGTGATTCAATTGGAATACGCGCCAATACTTCACCTGCTTTAACAGATTGGCCATCTTTGACAGTAATCAATGCGCCAAATTGCAGCCCAATGGTTACCGGATGATCTGTTCCAGCAATCTTCACCTCGCCGCCAGCATCATCTAAAATTTTGATAATTGGGCGAATGCCCTTAGCAGCAGCACTGCGACGCTTACCATCGATAACTACCAGAGTAGATAATCCTGTTACATCATCTACCTGCTTCGCTACCGTGACGCCTTCTTCAACATTCTCAAATCGAATTTGACCTGCAAACTCTGAAATAATTGGTCGAGTTAAAGGATCCCATGTGGCTAAGCTTGCACCTGCTTTGACAACGCCGCCGTCACCAACCACTAATGTGGCCCCGTAAGGCACCTTATGACGCTCACGCTCACGTCCATGATCATCCATAATCAAGGCTTCACCAGATCTTGAAATAACAACCTGCTCGCCTTTGGCGTTCGTGATGTATCTCATGGATGATGAGAAACGAACGGTTCCGCTAGACTTTGCTTCCACATTACTTGCAACTAAGGCACGAGATGCTGCACCACCAATATGGAAGGTACGCATCGTTAACTGAGTGCCTGGTTCACCGATTGATTGAGCAGCAATAACACCAACCGCCTCACCTACGTTCACCAAACCACCACGACCTAAATCACGTCCATAACACTTCGCGCACAATCCGTAACGTGTCTTACAAGCAAGAACTGTCCTAACCTTGACTTCATCAAGGCCTGAAGCCACGATTTCATCAACCATGTCTTCATCGAGCAATGTATCGTCCTGAACAATGACTCCAAGTGTATCTGGATGGACGACATCACCAATCGTGACACGGCCTAAAATACGGTCGCGCAATGCTTCAATGATTTCACCACCCTCAACTAATGCCTTCATCGTTACGCCATCAATCGCACCACAATCTTCCTCAATAACAACTAAGTCTTGAGTCACATCACATAAACGACGGGTTAGGTAACCTGAGTTTGCGGTTTTTAAAGCCGTATCAGCAAGACCCTTACGCGCGCCGTGTGTAGAAATGAAGTACTGTAAAACATTCAAACCTTCGCGGAAATTAGCCGTGATTGGAGTTTCAATAATCGAGCCATCTGGTTTTGCCATCAATCCACGCATACCAGCAAGTTGACGAATCTGAGCCGCAGATCCGCGGGCACCAGAGTCTGCCATCATATAAATGGCATTAAAAGACTCTTGCTTGACTTGATTACCATGACGATCTTCAACCATCTCTTGGGAAAGCTGCTCCATCATTGCTTTACCAACTTGATCTCCGGCCGCTCCCCAAATATCCACAACGTTGTTATAACGCTCTTGATTGGTGACGAGTCCAGACATAAATTGCTTTTCGTACTCTTTCACTTTGCTCGATGCGTCATTAATGATTTTCTCTTTTTGCAAAGGAATCAACATGTCGTCAATGGCAATGGAAATACCTGCCTTTGTTGCTAACTTGAATCCGGCCTGCAAGAGTCGATCAGCAAAAATTACCGTTTCACGCAAACCGCACTTACGGAAAGAGGTATTAATAAGACGCGAAATTTCTTTTTTCTTGAGAGGCTTGTTGATGTTTTCAAAAGCCATTCCTTTTGGCAAAATTTCTGACAAAATTGCGCGGCCAACAGAGGTGTGATACAAAGTGGTTTTTTTGCTAAAGCGAGCATCACCCTCAGCCTTTTTATCCACAATATCCCACTCGTTAATACGCACAGCAATTCTCGATGCCATTTCAACCTGGCCCGCATCATATGCACGCAATACTTCAGAGATATCAGCAAAGAACAATCCTTCGCCCTTGCCATTAATCCTGTCACGCGTTGCATAGTACAAACCTAACACAATATCTTGTGAAGGAACAATTGATGGTTCACCATTCGCTGGGAAAAGAATGTTGTTTGATGCAAGCATCAAAGAGCGTGCTTCCATCTGCGCCTCTAAAGAAAGAGGTACGTGGACAGCCATTTGGTCACCGTCAAAGTCAGCGTTAAATGCGGCGCAAACTAATGGGTGTAACTGAATCGCTTTACCTTCAATCAACAGTGGCTCAAATGCCTGAATTCCTAAACGGTGCAAAGTCGGGGCACGATTCAACATCACAGGATGTTGACGAATGACCTCTTCCAAAATATCCCAAACAATCGGCGTTTGATTTTCTACTTCTTTTTTAGCGGCCTTGATCGTTGTTGCAATTCCCAATGTCTCTAATTTATTAAAGATAAAGGGCTTGAACAATTCTAAAGCCATCAATTTTGGTAAACCGCATTGATGTAACTTTAAGTTTGGACCAACCACAATGACTGAACGGCCTGAATAGTCGACACGCTTTCCTAATAAGTTTTGGCGGAAACGACCACCCTTACCTTTAATCATCTCAGCAAGTGACTTCAACGGACGCTTGTTCGCTCCAGTCATGGCCTTACCACGACGACCGTTGTCGAGTAATGAATCAACTGCCTCTTGAAGCATCCGTTTTTCATTTCGTACAATAATTTCTGGCGCACGTAATTCCAAGAGCTTTTTCAAACGGTTGTTTCGGTTAATAACTCGACGATACAAGTCATTCAAATCAGACGTTGCAAATCGACCACCATCCAATGGCACTAAAGGACGCAACTCCGGAGGCAGAACTGGCAAAACATCCAAAATCATCCAATCCGGCTTAATGCCAGAAGTTTGGAATGCTTCTAGCACTTTTAGGCGCTTTGCATATTTCTTAATCTTTGCATCACTACCAGTCGCTTTTAAATCAGCACGTAAAGTTTCAACTTCACGATCGATCTGAATACTTCTTAGTAGGTCACGAATACCCTCTGCACCCATAATGGCGGTAAACGCTCCTTCGCCATGCTCTTCAGCTTTGGCAATGTACTCGTCTTCAGACATAATCTGGCCACGCTTCATGACACCTTCAGGTGTTAAACCTGGGTCGACAACTACGTATGCTTCAAAGTAAAGTACGCGCTCAATATCACGCAGCGTCATATCTAAAACCATACCTAATCGCGATGGCAATGACTTTAAAAACCAAATATGCGCAACTGGTGCTGCTAAGTCAATATGCCCCATCCGTTCACGACGTACTTTAGCTAAGGTGACTTCAACACCACACTTCTCACAAATAACACCCCTAAACTTTAAGCGCTTATATTTTCCACATAAGCATTCATAGTCTTTGATAGGGCCAAATATTTTGGCGCAAAATAATCCATCACGCTCAGGCTTAAAGGTTCTGTAGTTGATTGTCTCTGGCTTACGAACTTCACCAAAAGACCAAGAACGTATCTTCTCAGGAGATGCAAGACCAATCTTAATTGCATCAAACTGCTCATCACCATGCGTTTGTTTAAATAAATCCAGCAATGCTTTCATATTAATTACGCTCCATATCGATATCTATACCCAATGATCTGATTTCTTTCACCAGAACATTAAAGGACTCAGGCATTCCCGCTTCAATGGTGTGCTCACCCTTAACAATGTTTTCGTAAACCTTCGTACGACCATTGACGTCATCTGACTTGACTGTAAGCATTTCTTGAAGAACGTAAGATGCACCGTATGCTTCGAGTGCCCAAACTTCCATCTCACCAAAACGTTGTCCACCGAACTGCGCCTTACCGCCGAGAGGCTGTTGTGTAACAAGTGAATACGGCCCCGTTGAACGCGCATGCATCTTGTCATCAACCAAGTGATGTAATTTAAGGACGTGCATGACACCAACCGTGACATTACGCTCAAAGATATCGCCAGTCTGGCCATCAAAAAGCTTCATCTGCTGTCTTGAAGGAGTCATGCCTAAAGGTGCGGCTATTTCCTCTGGGTAAGCAAGATCCAACATTTTGGCAATTTCAGTTTCTGTTGCGCCATCAAACACCGGTGTTGCAAATGGTGAGCCTTGGCGTAAATTTTTTGCCAACTCTAAAATCTCGTCATCCGATAAATCATTTAAGCTTTCTGAGCGACCAGTTTCGTTGTACAAACGATTCAAGAATTGACGTAATTCAGCAATCTTGATTTGCGCTTGAATCATTGCGTCAATACGTTTACCAATGCCTAAAGCGGCCCAGCCCAAATGGGTTTCTAAAATCTGACCCACGTTCATACGTGAAGGCACTCCCAACGGATTCAGAACGATGTCAACTGGTGTTCCATCCGCCATGTAAGGCATATCTTCAATAGGGGCAATCTTCGAAACAACCCCTTTATTACCGTGACGTCCTGCCATCTTGTCACCAGGCTGAAGACGACGCTTAACGGCTAAATAAACTTTAACCATCTTCGTCACGCCAGGTTGTAACTCATCACCTTGAGTTAACTTCCGCTGCTTTTCAGTAAAGGCTTCATCAAATTGTTTACGCTTTGCTTCGATCGATTCTTTAATCGACTCAACTTGCGCAGCTGAATCTTCACCTGACAGGCGTATATCGAACCAGTGATATTTTTCAACTCCAGAAAGATACTCTGCAGAAACTTTAGAGCCCTTAGCTAACTTATTAGGTCCGCCATTGGCTTCTTTATTAAGCAACAATTTTTCTAAACGACTAAATGCATCACCTTCAACAATACGTAATTGGTCGTTTAAGTCCAAACGGTAGCGATGTAATTCTTCTTGAATAATCGATTGTGCGCGAGGATCTCTCTCCACACCTTCTCTTGTGAATACTTGAACATCGATCACCGTACCCGTCATTCCCGAAGGAACACGTAATGACGTATCTTTTACATCAGAGGCTTTTTCACCAAAAATGGCGCGCAATAACTTTTCTTCAGGCGTTAATTGAGTCTCGCCCTTTGGAGTTACTTTGCCGACCAACACGTCACCGGCTTCAACTTCGGCACCGATATAGACAATACCGCTTTCGTCGAGTCGACTTAACTGAGATTCTGCTAAGTTGGAAATATCACGAGTGATATCTTCAGGCCCAAGCTTTGTATCTCTTGCTACAACATTTAATTCTTCGATATGTATTGATGTATAGCGATCTTCAGCCACTACTTTTTCAGAGATCAAAATCGAATCTTCAAAGTTGTAGCCGTTCCAAGGCATAAAGGCAACGGTCATATTTTGACCTAACGCTAGCTCACCAAGATCTGTCGATGCGCCGTCAGCAATAACATCGCCGCGGGCAATACGATCCCCAACCTTAACAATCGGGCGTTGGTTGATATTCGTATTTTGATTTGAGCGGGTATATTTAATTAAATTATAAATATCTACACCTACTTCGCCAGCCGCAGTTTCATCATCATTGACACGTATAACAATACGATTAGCATCAACATAATCAAC
>QWQU01000007.1 GCA_003670735.1 Chloroflexota bacterium
TGGCGCCCGATCGGCATCGCGCTCGCCGCGCTGGTCGCCGTCGTGATCGTCGGCTGGTGTGCGCTGCCCGGCATGCTCACGCAGGACCGCAGCACCCAGCTCAACGATGCGCTCGCCTCCGCGCAGGGCCACATCACCGCCGCACAGTCCGCGAGCGACGTCGCGAAGAGTCGCACCGAGCTCGACGCTGCCCGCAACGACATCGCGAGAGCTCGCGGACTGAAGCCAGACGAGGCGAAGGTCGCCGCACTGCAGACCCAGGTCGACACAATCGGGAAGTCGTACGACGCCGTCGTCGATCTCGGTGATGGCCTCCGTCGTGTGATTGCCTTCGATGGCACGGTCACCGCGCCCTTCAACATGGTCACTGCCACCTTTGGTGACGGCGCCCTCTGGCTCGTCGAGAGCCAGCGCGGCCGCGTCTTCCGCCTCGATCTCTCCGGCAAGTCCGACCCCGTCGAGGTCTACCGCACCGGTGCGACCTATGGCGGCACGACCGCGCGCGACCCGAAGGCGATCACCTGGGACGCCGCTGCCGGCCGCCTGCTGATCGTCGACGCTGGCCCCACGCTCTTCTCGATCACGCCCAGTAAGACGCCGGTGCCGATCACATTGCGCGGCGCGAAGGACCTCAAGTCGATCGGCGCGATCGCCACCTACGGCAACAACCTCTACGTGCTCGACCCGCAGGCCGGCGACGTCTGGCGCTACCTGCCCGGTGGCGACGGCTTCGACTCGGAGCGCAGCGGTTTGCTCGGCAGCATCGACCTCGGTGACGCGCGCGCCTTTGCGGTCGATGGCGACTTCTACATCCTCGGTGGCTCGAGCCTCCGCCACTTCAGCCCGCCTCGCGAGCTGCCGCCGATGCTGCAGGGCGTCGACCGCCCCATTGCGAGCGCCGCCGGCGTCGCCGCCGACGCACAGCGCCGTCTCATCTACGTCGGCGATCGAGGCGGCCGTCGCATCGTCGTCTCCGACCGCGACGGCACCTACCGCCGCCAGTACCGTCACCCGCAGTTCGTCGACATCCGTGGTGTCGCGCTCTCCGCTGACGGCACCACCGCCTACGTCCTCACCGGTGACGCCCTCTACTCCTTCGCCCCGAGCCCGTAGGCCTTACTCCTCGTCGCTGTGATCGCACGAGTTCGCAAGGCGCGTGCTCGACGAATGCGCGCGCTCGCACTCCTGTTGTCGCCACTGCTGCTGGGTTGGGAAACAGATCGCCGTTCGGTACGTTCGAGTACCAACAGCACGCGCGGAGCATGCCATGCCGATCACCGTGACCGTTCGCAGCGCGCTGCTGGCGTTGCTCATCTGCGCCACGCTCGTGATCAGCGCAGCGCCAGCGCGTCACGCCGCCGCCGCCGACGAGTTCCGCCTGTTCGTATTCGCCGGCGGCAACTTCGACCGACTGACGAGTGCCGCTGGCTGCACGTCCTCGCCACTCGCGTTCTGGGCGACGGATGCGAGTGGCGGCTTCGCCTCCTTCATACCCGCGAGCACGCTCAGCGCCGTCAACGCGAACTTCGAGGCGCGCTTCCCTGGCCGCGCGATCCCCGCGAACACGCCGCTGATCGTCCGCTGCGGTCAGGCGCAGTCAGTGCAGTCCCCGCCCACGCAATCGTCGCCGCCCGCGCAGGCCTCGCTCCCCACGCTGCCGGCGGCGTGGCCGCGCACGCTGCAGCTCGGCATGACCGATGCGCCCGGAGGCGCACGTGCGCTGCGCGACACCACGCAGTTCGGCTTCCGCTACCAATACCTGTCTGCGGGCGCGAACACTGGCAGCGGTTGGGCGACCTGGAACCCGGATGGCGAGTTCGCCACCAACTACATCCGCGAGTCGATCGCGGCCGGTGTCATGCCGGTCTTCAGCTACTACCAGATCCTGCAGTCGAGTCCGGGCAACCAGCGGGGTGAGCCCGAGGGCGTCTACGCGAATCTCGAGAACCGCGACACGATGGGTGCCTACTTCCGCGACCTGCGCCTCTTCATGCAGCGCGCCGCCGCGTTCCCGCAGACCTCCGTCGTGCTGCAGGTCGAGCCCGACATGTGGGGTTACATCCAGCAGCGCGCCTCGAACGACGACTCGCGCACCGTGCGCGTCCAAGTCGGCAGCGCCGGCCTCGAGGAGTTCGCCGGGCTCCCCGACGACGCGAGCGGCCTCGCGCAGGCGGTGCGTCGCCTTCGTGATCGTTACGCCCCGAACGTGCTGCTCGCCTACCCGATCAGCATCTGGGGCACGAACGTCGACATCGTCCACAGCAAGCCAAACGACGACGGCGTGCACAACGTCGCGGAGCGCGCAGCGAAGTTCTACCAGTCACTCGGCACTGACTTCGATATCGCCTTTGCGGAGTTCAGCGATCGCGATGCGGCGTTCAAGCAGATCCAGAACGGTGACAACGGCATCAACTGGTGGCGCGAGGATGACTTCCGCCGTCACGCGCTCTTCCTCAAGGACTTCGTTGCCCGCACCAACAAGCGAGTCGTGCTCTGGCAGATCCCGCTCGGCAACACGCGCATGCGAGCGATGAACAACACCTGGAACCACTACCAGGACAACCGCGTCGAGTGGCTGCTCGATGACCCCAGCCGCGCCCACCTCAACGCCTACCTCGAAGCGGGCGTCGTCGCCTTCCTCTTCGGCCGTGGCGCCGATGGCGCGACCTGTGCTTGCGACGCGGACGACGACGGCATAACGAATCCCTCGCCGATCAACGGCAACGACCGCGCCTCACTCAACGCCGACGACGATGGCGGCTTCTTCCGTGACCGCGCCGCCGCCTACTACCGCACCGGAGCACTCGTGCTCCCCTAGGTCCACACGCTCGCTACCTCCGAGATGCTTCGAGTCGTGATCGCTCCGAACGCCGCGCAGTGCACGGAGACGATGCACTGCGATGACACGAACGTGACGTCACGCGGGGCCAGAAGGGCACGAGTGCCCTACGATGGTGGCATGACCACGATCCTCGCGCTCGAATCCTCGTGCGACGAAACCGCTGCCGCCGTCGTCGTCGACGGTCGCCGCATGCGATCGAACGTCGTCGCCTCGCAGACCGAGCTGCACGCCGTCACCGGTGGCGTCGTCCCCGAGGTCGCTGCACGCCAGCACCTCCGCGCCGTCGTCCCCGTCGTGCGCCAGGCGCTGCAGGATGCTGACTGCACGTGGGACGACATCGACATCGTCGCAGCCACCTCTGGCCCAGGCCTCCCCGGCGCGCTCGTTGTCGGCCTCAACGCTGGTCGCGGTCTCGCCTTCGCGCGCGGCCTTCCCTTCATCGCCGTCGACCACCTCGAAGGTCACGTCTGCGCCAACTGGCTGTTCCCCGATCCTCCACGGACAGCCAGTACCGCAAATGCTGGTGGCTTGCAGATGCCGGTGGTGACGATGGGCGAAAACGGGGTCGAAGACCCCCCGCCACTACCCGCGATTGCACTGATAGTGTCGGGCGGTCACACCGAGCTGATGCTGATGCGCGAGGACGGATCCTTCCGACGCCTCGGCGGCACGCGAGATGACGCTGCAGGCGAGGCCTTCGACAAGGTCGCGCGCCTGCTCGGCCTCCCGTACCCCGGCGGCCCGGCCGTCTCGAAGCTCGCCACCGAAGCCGGCAAGCATCGAGTGCGCCTTCCGCGCGCCTGGCTGCGTGGCACCGACGACTGGTCGTTCTCCGGCCTCAAGACCGCCGTGCAGCGCATGGTCAACGAGCCCGACGCCCCACCGCTCGCGCAGATCGCCGACGCCTTCGAGGAGTCTGTCGCCGACGTGCTCAGTGCGAAGACCGCCCACGCCGCCGAACGCGAAGGCGTACGCAGCGTGCTCGTCGCCGGTGGCGTCGCCGCCAACCCGCGCCTGCGCGCCCGCGTCCGCGAACGTGTCGAGGCGCTCGGCATCAGGTTCTTCGTCCCGCCGCCCGTGCTCTGCACCGACAACGCCGCCATGATCGGCGCCGCCGCCGCGCGCCACCTCGATGCCGCCTGCGATCCCGCGACCGCGGTCGACATCCACTCGACGCTCTCGCCCGCCAACAGGGGTTCTCTGCTCGCGTAGTTCAGGCCGTGTGGGTCGAGGCGTTCCGTTCACTGCGCAGCAATCCGTACCAGACCTCATCCACGCGTTCGCCGCGCGCAATGCGATGCGAGCGCAGCGTCCCCTCGTGTTTCATGCCGAGGTGCTGCATCACGCGCTGCGAACCGATGTTGCGTGCGTCCGCCGTCGCGAAGATTCGCTCGAGGTCCAGCGTATCGAATCCATACGCGACCACTGCCTGCGCGGCTTCGGTCGTGATCCCACGACCCCACCAGTGCTGCCCGATGCCGTAGCCCAGGCTCGCGCGCTGCATGTCCGGCTCGATACGCAGGCTGATCCCACCGATCGCGTGTCCCTCGAACTCAATCGCCCAGCTCGCATGCACGCGTGGGTCGAGCAGTGCCGTGCTCGCGAGAAACGTCACCGCGTTCTCGCGCGAGTACGGGAACGGCACCGCCGGCAGATACTGTGAGAACGCCTCGTCCGCGCAATACGCGAGCACATCGTCGACGTCGTCCTTCGCATATGGACGCAGCAACAATCTCGACGTCTCAATCGATATGAGATCAGTCATGGTCGACTCTCGGATTCACCCGCAGCGCCGGTCGAGAACGGGCACTGCCCGCAACCCGCGCGCGAGCACCACAAGTCCTGCGTATGCAGCAACCCCTGCGTCTGCATCGCGCGTCGAGGTGTGACGCGCAACGCAGCGCTCAGCGCGAGCGTGCGCCCGTACGGCCGTGGCGCCGGCCACGTCGTAACCAGCGCCGCCACATCGCGCGCGAGATCAACGTCGTCATACGCCGCCGCGAGCGCCGCGAGCAGCGGCAGCACCGCATCCCACCCGAGCTCCGCCGCACGCGACTCGCCAAGTACATGTGCGCGCAGCGCATCGATCACGACACGCGGCGCGCGTGACTGCGCGAGCAGCGCGAGTTGTGCCAGCGGCTCCGGTCCCAGCGCGAGCCCGATCGCTGCGAGCAGCACTGCGCGCTCGTTATCGGACTCGCGTCGTCGCCCTGCGCTCGCTACCAGCGCACGCTCGAGCAGCACCTGCCACGCCTGGATCCATCCGAACTGCGCCGCCAGCGCACCGGCACGCCAGGTGCGCTCCGCCAGTCGCCGCTGCCCCTCACGCCCGAGGGCATCGAGGTGCCCCTCAGGGTCACCAGAGGCGCATGGCGTGTTCCCGTTCGGCCCGAGTGCGATCAGCGCGCGCAGCTGCGCCACGCTCCCACCGAGCAACGACGCCACGGCGACGGTCCGCGCCTGCCCGCCACCGTCGAGTGCGGTCGGTACGCCAGCATCGCGACGGTCGTCCTCGAACACGAGGTGCAGCACGACGTTCCGATACGCAGCATCCGAGGCGTGCCCGTGCCGCACGAAGTCGCTCGCGCGCAGATGCACTTCCACATCCCCCGCGAGCACGACCCCCGTCGGCAGCGCGAACGCCGCCTCGCGCACATCCGGCCCCGCCCCACGGCCGGCTCGGCCGGCGCTGATCAACTGCCACGGTTCGATCACTACGGGCGGTATTCGTCCAAGCAGCCATGCCGCAGTGAGTTCCTGCTCCGCGAGCTGCTCACGTGCAGCGCCCGAGTAGACCGGCGCGTCTTCGCGCACCATGAGCGTCCTCATGACGACTGCTCGCCCTCGTCCGTGGGTGTCGAGCGCGCCTCGTACGCCGGCGCCTGCTCTGCGATCAGCGTCAGCAGCCGCTGCGCCATCCGCGCGGGCCGGCTCGTCCCGCGCTCCCACTCCGAGATCGTCTGCTGCCGCGTCCCCACCCGATCGGCGAACGCCTGCTGACTCTCCCCGAGCCGCGCCCTCAGCTCCTGCACCCCTTCGGCGTCCCAGTCCGGTCTCGCCTCACTCATGCCGTGAGTCTACACGATTCCGTGTAAGACCCCTCCAGATCCCAGCTCACCCGCCCAAGGAGTCCCACGCCAAGTCCGAGTGGGCGCGAGCTGCGCCCCAGATCGCTGGGCGAACACCGCCATCGGCGGCGGCGGCTGGCAGTCCCCTATCGAGAGTGCTAACATCCCGCCTCGCGGCGCGATGGGGGCATCGAGGCTCGGCGCACGCACCAGAACACGACTCAAGCAGTGAGTGCACTGAAAGGGAAGGCACCTATGCCGACCAGCGTTGTCCCGTTGACCGACCACATCGTCCTCAAGCCCGTCGAGCAGGAAGAGATCACCTCCTCCGGCCTCGTCATTCCCGACTCCGCCAAGGAGCAGCCGCAGCACGGCCACGTCGTCGCGGTCGGCCCCGGCAAGATGAACGACGCCGGCACGATCGAGACGATCGAGCTCAGCATCGGTGACCGCATCCTGTACCAGAAGTACACGGGCCAGGAGATCACCGTCGACAAGCAGGAGTACATCGTCATCCGCTTCCAGGACGTGCTCGCACGCCTCGAAGAGAGCGCTGCTCCCGCCGCCGCGTCGCGCAGCCGCGCCGCCGCCCGCAAGTAACGAGCGCACCCGCGCGCTGCTTGCTCGCGCGAGTAGCGCGCTGACACTCGCGCGCAGCGAGCCGATACAACTCGCCAGTAGCGAGCCGGTACAAGGAGGCCCCGATGGCGGCCAAAGAGCTGAAGTTCGAGGACCAGGCGCGCATCGCCCTTCGTGAGGGCGTCGACGTGCTCGCCAACGCGGTCAAGGTCACCCTGGGCCCGCGCGGTCGCAACGTCGTGCTCGACAAGAGCTACGGCCCCGCGACGATCACCAAGGACGGCGTCACCGTCGCCCGCGAGATCGACCTCCACGACCGCTTCCAGAACATGGGAGCGCAGCTGGTCAAGCAGGTCGCCATCAAGACCAACGACGTCGCTGGTGACGGCACCACGACGGCCACCGTGCTCGCACAGGCCATCTTCACCGAAGGCCTGCGCAACCTCGCCGCTGGCGCCAACCCGATGGGGCTGCGCGTCGGACTCGAGCGAGCGCAGCGCGCCGTCGCGCAGTACCTGCGCTCGATTGCCGTCCCCGTGGAGAGCAAGGAGACGGTCGCTGCCGTCGCCTCGATCTCCGCGAATGACAAGGAGATCGGCGAGCTGATCGCCGACATCATGGAGCAGGTCGGCAAGGACGGCGTGATCACCGTCGAGGAAGGCAAGAACCTCGACTTCGAGACCGAGATCGTCGACGGCCTCCAAATCGACCACGGCTACTCCGGCCCCTACTTCATCACCAACCCCGACCGCATGCAGGCCGTGATCGAGGACCCCTACATCCTCATCACTGACGCCAAGATCGAGCGCGCACAGGACATCCTCCCGCTGCTCGAGAAGGTGCTGCAGGTCACCAAGAACATCGTGATCATCTCCGACGAGATCACTGGCGAGGCGTACTCCACGCTCGTCGTGAACAAGCTCCGAGGTCTGCTCAACCCGCTGCCCGTGCTCGCGCCGGCCTACGCCGACCGCCGCAAGGACGCGCTGGAAGACCTCGCCGTGCTCACCGGCGGCACGTTCATCACCGCCGACATGGGCCGCAAGCTCGACAGCGTCACCATCGCTGACCTCGGTCGCGCGCACCGCGTCGTCGCCGACGCCGACGAGACCACGATCATCGAGGGCGCTGGCAGCGACGAGGCCGTGCAGGCCCGCATCCGCCAGATCCGCGCGCAGATCGACGCTGGTGGTGGCGGTGCCTATGACGTCGAGAAGATGCAGGAGCGCCTCGCCAAGCTCGCGGGCGGCATCGCCGTGATCCGCATCGGTGGCGCCTCCGAGATGGAAGTCAAAGAGAAGAAGTACCGCGTCGAGGACGCACTCTCCGCGACGCGCTCTGCCGTCGAAGAGGGCGTCGTCCCCGGTGGTGGTGTCGCCTACATCCGCGCGCAGGCCGCCATCGACCGCATCGCCGCCAACGTCACCGACGCTGACGAGCTCACCGGCATGAAAATCCTCCGCCGCGCGCTCGAGTCGCCGCTGCGCCAGATCGCTGAGAACGGTGGCCGCGAAGGCTCGGTGATCATCGAGGACGTGCGTGACGCCAAAGACCCGAACTACGGCTACGACGCCGCGGCCCACGTCTACGGCGACATGTTCAAGCTCGGCATCCTCGACCCGGTGAAGGTCACGCGTGTCGCGCTGGAGAATGCTGTCTCCGTCGCCAGCATCATGCTCACCACCGAGTCCGTCGTCGGTGAGCTCCCGCTCGACATGAACAGCCTCCCCATCCAGAACCCTGGCATGGAGGACATGACCCAGGGCATGTTCTAGGCGGCGACTCGTCGCTTCTCGCCCGGTCGCATCTGAACGCAGGCCACCTCACAAGGGTGGCCTGCTTCGTTGTCCGGCGATCTCGCGCATGCTCGGTTCCACGTTGACATGCTGCGGTACGGTTACTGTCGCAGGAGACGGACGCTGATGACCCGGGACGAGCTGCAGGCACTCAAGTCGGCCCTGAATGCCGTCGGGCTGGACGCGCAGATCTACGCGGCCGAGCATCTGGATGTCGTTGCCGAATCCGAGTACCTCATCGCACAGGCCGAGCAGGCCTGCGCGAGAGCCGCGCTCATCGCTCGCCGCTCCCGCTTTGCGCTGTGGCAGAGCCGGGCCGTGCACGAGCGCTGGGGCGCTGAGCTCACCACGTCCCGCTAGCCGATCGACGAAGCCTTCGAGTGAGCAGCCCCATCGCTGTGCGTCCGCATGACGTAGTGCGTGCCGATGTCCTCGATCTCGCGAAACCCGAGCCGGCGATACAGCCGCTGCGCCGGGTTCACCTTGTAGACCCGCAGCTGCACCGGCCGCGGCGCAGCCTCCGTGATCACCCGCTGCACCAGCGCACCGCCGAGCCCACGCCCCTGCATCGAGGGCGCCACGCGAATGTTGTTCAGCGCGACGAACTCCCCCTCATCCTCCACATCGAGGTACCCCGCGACCGCCCCACCAACGAGCACCACATCCAGCGTGCGATTCGTCGCCACCTGAATGTCGCCCCAGCGCCGCCAGTACACCTCGCGCTCATGCGCCTCATCCCACGGCCCGAACGTCGCCTCGACGTACCCACGCATCGTCTCGACGTGCAGTGCATACAGCCCCTCGATGTCCCCATCGAGTGCGGGCCGCAGCGTGTACTCGGGAATGTCAGCCATTAGTGCAGTGTGCCACACGAGAACGAGCGATAATCCGTTGGTGCACTCCCCGCGCGAGGTTGCTGCTGTGGTTGAGTCGTTGCCAAAGACTGCGGTTGTTGTAGTTGGGGCCGGCGCATCAGCAGGTGCCAGCCACCTGACGAGTCCCGTGGCTAATGACTGGCGGCCCCCGGTCGTTCGACAGCTTTTCAATTGGACTAACGCCAGCGCTGATCATTTCCGGAACCATTCGGGTGCTGATCTCATCCGTGGTGCGTTCCCTGAGCTAGCGAACGGTGACGAACCAGATCTTGAGTCGCGACTCCTCGAGTTGTCGCGTGACCCTTACTATTCACGCCCTTTCGTCGATGTACCGATGTTCTTGCGGGATCTGCTGCTTGACTGCGGTAGGCGTTGCCTACCCGGTGGACCGGAGACTTACGCGACGCTTGTCGGTCGATTGCTTCAAACTGGCCATGACGTTGCCTTCGTCTCGCTCAACTACGACAACATGCTTGAGCAGGCGGTGTGGGGTTTTCAACGAGATCGACGAAACCGCGGTCTTGATGGGTACGTTTCTGAAAACCCATTGGTAGTGAAGGTTCATGGATCGGTCGATTGGTTCTGGTTCTATCCGCGGCACGACCAAAATCCGGAGAAGTTTCTGGACACGATGGCCGAGTGGAACCGAACGAACCGCCGTCCCGAAGGGCAGTTACTTGTGTACCGCAGCCAGCACTCAGTCACCGCGCCTGAAGAACATTTCCTAGATGTGCGCGATGGTCGTTACGTGATTGTGGGTGGCGGAGGTGGCTCGCGAAATCCGGCGTGGGCATATCCGGCGCTTACCGCTCCACTCGCAGGCAAGACAAGAGAGCGAATAATCGCTCCGCGGTATCATCTGGAAGCTTTGCAAAAGTTGCAGCATCGCAACACGAAGTACGCGTTCATCGGCACGAACGGGTACGACGAGCATGTTCTGCAAATGCTTGGTGAGCACTGCAGCCCCGCTATCAATTTGGCACTAGTGACTCAGACGACGATGTCGGAGGCTGAGGCAGCAGCAACACGTATTGTCGACGGAATGCGTACCGGTCAGCGTGACGGCGAGCTAGGCGCTCGCACATCGATCTGGCACGAAGGGTTTCGGGAGTGGTTGCGCTCTCCCGCTTTCGAGAAGTTCCTCGAACTTCCTTCGCCGAACGAGAGCATCCGAGTCTAGGGCGTTACCCCAGCTCGGCCGCAGCCCTGAACGCCATGCGTTCGACCTCAGTCGACAGCGCGGCCAGTGCCTCATCCAGCGACATCACCTCGAAGCCCGCGAGCAGCAGGTCCACCTCAGGCTCACCCGACACCGGCTGCAGCACCGAGCGAAGCCAGCCCGTCGTCTGCGCACCCACACGAGGCGAGGACATGCGCACCGGAATCCGCGACTCGCTCATCCGCGCAGGCCCCGTCGCGTCCAGGTGCAGCCGAGCGCGCACCAGGTCTGCGGCGCCGGCCTCCAGCGTGTCGTCGCCGACCGGCGGCGCCAGCGACAGCATTGTCGGGTGCGGCCAGTCCGGCCACATCGCCAACACGAACCGCGGCCCGTCCTCGGTCTCCATCACTGGGAGCACCACGATCCGCTCGGGCGCCAGGGCTTCCACCTCGCGCTCGCTCAGCGCGGCCGCGTGCAGCACGGCACCGGTCGCCCCGACCTGGTCTTCTTGCTCGGCTTCGTTCGTCATAGTGGTGATGCTAAGCGCGCGATGCTACAGGTGCACGCCGTGCAGCAGTGGCTCGGCGTCCGAGTACGGCCCCACGATCGCAATCCGCAGTCGCGACTCGTCGATCACCTCGTGCGCGATCGCGGAGATATCCTCACGCGTCACCGCCTCGAAGCGAGCGACCGTCTCATCCGGCGTCAGCAGCGGCAGCCCCCGGATCGCGCGCGACCCGTACCAGCTGGCGACCGCGCTCGTGTCCTCCACATGCAGCTCGATGCGCGAGCTCAACAGGCCCTTCGCGCGCACTAGCTCGTCATCCGTCACACCCTCGTCGCGCACGATGCGCAGCACCGAGGCGATCTCGCGCAGCGTCGGCGCGGCATTCGAGGGGTCCACGCCTGCGTAGATGCCGAACGAGCCCGTGTCCGCCAGCTGCGTCGTCGCCGAGCGCACGTCGTAGCAGAGCGCCAGCTCCTCGCGCAGTCGCACGAACAGCCGTGACGACATGCCCTCGCCTGTGATCACCGACAGTGCACCCAGCGCGTAGCGACGCATGTCCGTCGCCGGCAGCCCCAGCATCCCCAGCGTGATGTGCGCCTGCTCCGTGTCCTTCTCCAGCAGCGCCGTGCGCTCGCCGCCCTCGACCATGTTCGGGCGCCACTGCGCCGGCCGCCCCGACTGCCAGTCGCCCAGCAGATCCGTCGCCAGCGCCAGGCCCTCTTCGTCCGTGATCGCACCGGCGATCGAGCACACCGTCGCGTTCGCCACGTACTGCTCGCGGTAATAGTCGCGCAGCCGCTCCTGCGTCACCGCGCTCACCGTCTCCGCCGAGCCCGCGATGTCACGACCGTGCGGCTGCCCCGGCCAGAGCAGCCCGTCCAGCGCGATGCCGACGAGCTCGTCCGGGGAGTCCTCCACCGCCGCGAGCTCCTCGAGGATCACCCCGCGCTCGCGCTCAATCTCATCACCAACAAACAGCGAGGCGCGCAGCATGTCCGCCAGCACGTCCACCGTGCGTGCCGTGTGCTTCGGCGTCACTTTGCCGTAGTAGACCGTGTACTCGCGCTCGGTCGCCGCGTTCAGCGACCCACCGACCGCGTCCAGCTCCATCGAGATGTCCTGCGGTCGCGGGCGCCGCTCGGTGCCCTTGAACGCCATGTGCTCCACGAAGTGGGACAGCCCCGCCTCCGGGTCCATCTCGAACCGCGACCCGGCCGCCACGTACAGCGCCACCGCCACCGACCGCGCATGCGGCATTGGGGTCACGAGGACCCGCAGCCCGTTGGCGAGTGTCACGAGCTGTGGCAAAGCGGCTCCTTCAGAGGCGCAGGTTCGAGGTCGCACGATCCTATGGTCGCCCCCCGCCCCGCACAATCCCGCCCCCATCGCGCGCCGCCGCCCAGAGGTTTGAGGGGAATTACGGAATCGCCGAGCCCGCCGCCCTATCGAGACGCTCTAGGCGGAAGTCGTCTGGGCCAATGCCTCAAGAAGCTGGACGAGAACAGCTCAAGAGCTGTACCAGGTGACGTCGCCAGCCAAATCGTCTGGGTGCTCCTTGTTCGCGAACACCGCGTACTCCACCTGCGAGGCACGAATCGACGTCCCGTCGCCATGACCCGGCAGCACCACCGCGTGCCCCGGCAGCACGTGCAGCCGCGACACGATCGAATCGAGCTCCTGCATCAGCGCCTCGTGCGAGCCCGTGCGCCCCGGCCCGCCCGGGAACAGCGTGTCGCCCGTCAGCACCGCGCCACCCATCGACGACTTGATATAGAGACAGATCGAGCCCGGCGTATGACCGGGCGTCGAGATCACCTCAAGCTCCGCGCGCCCCACCGCCAGCGACTCCCCATCACGCAGCACCTCGCTGTGCACGTCGATCTCCAGGCGCTGCGGCTCGTCGCCCATGTACACCGGTGCATCGACGCTCGCACGCAACGTCGCGAGGCCGGCCCAGTGATCGCGATGCTGGTGCGTGATCACGATCGCCGACACCGCGTCGCCACCGAGTGCGGCCACGACCGCCTCGCTACCCTCGGGCGCATCGACCACGATCGCCGGCCCCCCCCCACCACCGAGCGGACGAACGATGTACGAATTGTTCCCGAGTGGTCCCAGCGGGCCGACCATCTCGATCGTCACGCGTGTGTCCTCGTAGATCGCGTTGATCGGATCACCGCTCATCGTGTCCCACTCTCTGCTGCACCCACGTCTTCGGAACCCAGACCAGACCAGCCCGCACGTTGCCACGCGAAGCCTTCATCACACAGCGCGCGCAGCATCGCACGCACCGTCGCCGCCTCACCCTCGTCGTGCGCGAGATCGCGCAGGAGCGTCGAGGTGCGCACGCGGCCATCATCGCGCCCGCGCAGCGCACGCATGATGCGCCCACGCCACATCCGATTCGAGCCGTCGTACTTCGACTGCGCGCGCACCGGGGTCGCCAGCGCCCCCGCCGCGAACTTCGAGCGTGCCTCGCACATCGAGGCGAGCGCGCACACATCGCACTTCGGCTTGGGCACGCACACCTGCGCGCCGTAGTCCATCATCGCCGCGTTCCACGCGCCCGCGTCGCCCGGCGGCAACAGCCGCTCCGCTGCGACTCGAATCGCCGCGGCTGGCGTCTCGAGCGCCGGCTGCACATCCCCGTACACGAGTCGCCCGAGCACACGCACGACGTTTGTATCTATCGCGGCGCCGTCATCACCGAAGCCGAAGCACTGCACGATTGCCGCCGTGAACGGCCCCACCCCCGGCAGCGCCAGCAACGCCTCGTACTCCCGAGGCAACCCGCCGCCGTGCTGCGCAATGCAGCGCTGCGCCGTCTCACGCAGTGCCAGCGCGCGCTTCGGGTACCCGGCCCCCGCCCACACGCGCAGCACCGTTGCCGTGTCCGCCGCCGCTGCATCGGCCAGCGTCGGGAACGCCGCCGTCCATCGCTCCCACAGCGGGAACACGCGCGACATCTGCGTCTGTTGGCTGCACACCGCCGCCACCAACGCCCAGTACGGATTGCGCGCATCACGCCACGGGAAGTCCGAGCTGTGCTCCGCGCCCCACGCCAGCAGCCCGCGCCGAATCCGCCCGACACGAGCGGCCGTCAGCGAAGCGGGCAACGAGCTCGGTGCAGCGCGAGTCGATGGCATGCAGCCACCCTATAGATGCACGATGCTGCTCGCATCCTCGTCGCGTTCGAGGAAGGACGTGCCCGTGTTCCAGCTCCAGGTACCGCTATTCGAGACCGTCGCGCGCACGCTGATCGTGTACGTGCTCGTCCTCGTCGGCCTCCGCCTCGCCGGCAAGCGCGAGGTCGGCCAGATGACCCCGTTCGACCTCGTCGTCGTGCTGCTCATCGCCAACGCCGTGCAGAACGCGATGGTCGGCCCCGACAATTCGCTCACCGGCGGCCTCATCGCCGCCGCCGTGCTACTCACCGCCAACTACACGCTCGCCTTTGCCAGCGACCGCATCCCGTGGCTCCGCCAGGCCGTCGAGGGCACTCCCACGGTGCTCATCAGTGACGGTCACCTCATCGGCAAGAATCTCAAGAGCGAGCAGCTCGACGTCGAAGAAGTCCTCATGGCGATGCGCGAGCACGGCGTCGAACACATCGAGGACGTCCGCCTCGCCGTCCTCGAAACCGATGGCTCGATCAGCATCGTCCCCGCCAGCAGCGACGACAGCACCCGCACCAAGCGCCGCATCCGCCAGCGCGAGCACGGGTAGCGCGGACTAGTCGCCCTTCGCGACGTCGAAGCCGTGCGCATCATTCGAGCCAGCACCGATCGCCTTGCTCATGTACGCGCCGAGCTCTTCCGACATGAGGCCATGCGTCGCCGCCACTGCCCCCTCGCGTTCCACCATCGAGATCATCGCGCCCGCCAACTCCGGCTCGCCCACGAATTCCAGGAACAACGCCTTCAGTCGCCCGATCATCTCGAGCACATGCGGTGCCTGCGGATCGATCCCGGCCACACGTGCCGCGTCGAGCTCGGTCAAGATCGCCTGCTGCTCCACGCTCGCTGCCTGGATGCGCTCGATCCCGATCGAGCTGCGGTGTTCGCGCAATCGTTCCATCTGCTCAGTGCTCAGGTACCGTTCTAACATCGTCATGTCCTCCATCACGCGCAGTAACGCTTCGCTGGAGAGCTGACCGAACTCGAGTGACGAATGCACACGCCGCAGTTGCGCGGCGAGTCGTTGCTGCCGCGTGATCGCCGCCTCCGTCTGCGCGAGATGCTCCGCAACCACATCACGCAGTTCACGAGGTGAATCGAGCTGCTCGCGAATCGCCGCCAGCCCGAGCCCGATCCGACGCAGCACGAGAATCTCGTACAGCCGTGCCACATCCGCGTTCGAGTACACGCGATGCCCCGCATCCGTGCGACTCGATGGCACCAGCAATCCTTCGTGCTCGTAGTGTCGCAGCGCGCGCACGGTCAGCCCCGTCTCGCGCGCCAGCTCCCCCGTCCGCCACGTTCGAGTTCCCATCAACCCTCCGAGCCGAACCGTAGGACGTGACGCAGCGTCACCTGCAAGCACCCCCGCTCGACACCGCAACTACGCTCGAATCATGCGTTGGTGGCTCGAGATCATCGCGGCACTGATCTGCGCGTTAGCAGGGTTGGTGCTGCTGTACTTCGGCATCGCAGGCTTGGCGTCCCTCACGAACGGTAGATCATCCGACAGCGGCCCCTGGTTCATTTGGGTGGTCGAGATCGCCTACCTGACTGGCAGCATCACCGCACTCCGACAAGCATGGCGCCTCGTCCGCGAGAAAGATCTCTTCTAGTGCGAGCGTTCCGAGTCCTGCTCGTACTCGTCTTACTCCTATCGTTGGTCACATCGTCCGCACGCGTTGAGGCGAGCCAACCAGCCCTTCCCATGATCTGCGGTGGCGCACCGCCACCGCCTGGTGGATTCGGTCTCGTTGTGTACTGCGGCGGGCAGCTGGACTACCTCCGCATTGGCGCATGTCCACAACAACTCGGCGCCGATCGCTACTGGGTGAGCGACGGTCGAGGCAACTTCGTTATCTGGGTTCCCAACTCGACAGTCGCTGCCGTGAACGCCGAGTGGGATGCCATGTACGGCCGATACCTGGTGTTACCGCCGTCGCTCCCTGTGCTCGTGAAATGCTCATGACCGCATAATTGAGACGTGCTCTCGTCGATACAAGGTATCGAGACGAATCAACGCGTAGCGCCATACGCTGGTGATATGGCAGCGCCCGCAGCCCACGACCACTCGCACGCAGCGCAAGGCACGAGGCTGGCCGCTGCCCTCGGCCTCGTCTTCGCCACCGCAATCCTCGAGCTTGTCGGTGGCTTGCTCACGCACTCGCTCGCACTGCTTGCTGACTTCGGCCACGTCGCCAGTGACGTCGCCGCGCTCGCCCTCGCGCTCTTTGCCGTGCGCGTCTCAGCGCGCCCGCACAACATGCAATGGACCTTTGGCTTCCATCGCGCCGAGGTGATCGCGGCCGCAATCAACGGCCTCACCCTGCTCGCCATCGCCGTCTAGATCGCGTTCGAGGCAGTTCAGCGCCTCCGCCATCCAGAACCGTACGTCGGTGCCATTGGCCTGATCGTTGTCGCCGTCATCGGCCTCATCGCCAACCTCATCAGCGCCTGGCTGCTCGGCCACGGCGACTCCCTCAACATGAAAGCCGCGAGGCTGCACGTCCTCATGGACTGCATCGGCTCGGTGATCGCGATCGCCGCCGGCCTTGTCATCGCCCCCCACCGGCTGGACCGTCGTGGACCCACTGCTCTCCCTCGCCAGCGTCGTGCTGCTCGTCATCGGCGCCATCCGCCTGCTGCGCGATGCGCTCGGCGTGCTCATGGACGCCGTCCCGCCCGACATCGACCTCGATGCGATCGCCCGAGGTCTGCGCGGCGTCTCCGGCATCGTCGCCGTCCACGACATCCACTGCTGGTCGATCGACACCGGCGTCGCCGCCTTCGCCGCCCACATCGAGGTCGCCCCCGGACACAACCCCCAGTTCGCCGTGCAGCGTGCCACCGAGGTGCTCCGCACCCGCTACGGCATCGGCCACGTCACGCTGCAGCCCGAGGTCGTCCCCGTGCACCGCCCCGCCGACCCCTTCATCCCCGACGTCGAGGTCACCGAAGGCCGCCCGCACCAGCACTGATCCGCGTCCTACCCTCCTTGCGATCCTGTAACAAAGACCCGATCGACTCGATCGGCTCCTCTATAACCTGACGCCCGAGCCTAGACTGACGCCCAGCGAATCGAATGCGCATTGGCGCAGTTGGGTCATGACTCGTGGCGACTGAATTTCTGCCCCGCACGAAGCAGTCGAATGTCTCGATCGAGACCGATGCTGCGGAGCAGGACTCGGGCGACGACTACCGTCTCGACCCGGTCGCTGCGGCGCAAGCGCTGCACGACACCGAGCTCCTCCTCCAGACGCAGCTCGAAGACGCGCGCCTCCTGCAGGAGTTGAGCGCACGCCTCATCGAGCAGCACGGCGCGCAGGACCTGTACGAGCAGTTCGTCGACGCGGCCATGACGCTCATGCACGCCCAGTTCGGCACCATGCAGATGCTGCGCGAGGACGAGTCCGGCCATCAGCGCCTGGAGCTCATCGTCCACCGCAACTTCGATCCCGAATCCGTCGACTTCTGGTACTGGATCGAGGCACACGAGACCACCAGTTGCGGCATCGCAATGATCACCGGCGAGCGCTCCATCATCGAAGACCTCGAGGCAGTGCCGAGCATGCAGGGCACGCGTGACCTGGAGATGTTCCGCCGCGAGGGCATTGCTGCCGTGCAGAGCACGCCGCTCCGTTCCCGCACTGGCCGATCGCTCGGCATGATCTCCACGCACTGGAGCGAGCCGCACTACCCCACCGAACGCGAGCTGCGCCTCTTCGACATTCTCGCGAGGCAGGCCGCAGACCTCATGGAGCAGCGCCAGGACATGGAGCTCCTCCAGCAGCGCGAAGCCGAGCTGCGCTCCGCGCTCGAGGCACGCAACGTCTTCCTCGGCCTCGTTTCGCACGAGCTCCGTACGCCGATCGCCATCGTCTCCGCGAACGTCGAGCTCATGCGCCGCGCCATCGAGCGCAACGACACCGAGCGCCTCACCGACATCCAGCACGAGATGGCCGAGAACATCGACCGCACCAGCCGCACCGTGGACAACATGCTCGCGCTCGCGCGCATCGAGGCCGGCACGATCTCCGAGGCGGAGCCCGTGCTCCCCGCGCGTCTGGCTGAAGGCGTCGCTGCGCGGCACCGCCGCTGGAACCCCACGCGCACCATCGCGCTCATCGACAACTCGTCGCTCCACCCCGTGCTCTCGCACGCCGACCACATCGAGCAGGTGCTCGATAACCTCCTGAGCAACGCACTCAAGTACTCCGACGGCGCCATCGAGATCGAAGTCATCGCCGTCGTGAACCCCAGCACCGATGACTCGAGCGCTGACGACTCGTGGATTACCGCGCACGTCCGCGACCGCGGCCCCGGCATCCCCGACGACGTCACGCGCGCGCTCTTCCAGCCCTTCACCCGCGGCGCCGAGCACGCCACGATCCCCGGCATCGGCATCGGCATCGGCCTCGGCCTGAACGTTTGCCGCCGCCTCATCGAGGTACACCACGGCCGCATCTGGGCCGAGAACCGCCCCGACGGCGGCGCCGACTTCGCCTTCTCACTGCCCGCTGCCGCCGCGCCCTTCGACTAGGCGGCTCGAGCCCGCCCCAGATTCGCTACAGTGACTCCGACCTCGACGGCTCCCTCGTCATGCCAGTGGTCCGCTCGCGAGCACGTCGCTCTCGAGTCGTTACGCGAACACGTCAGAACGAGAAGTTCGAGGAGTACCCAATGCCTACATCTCTAGCTGGCCAGCGCGTGGTGATTATCGGCGGCAGCAGTGGCCTCGGCCTCGCCACTGCCGCCCTCGCCCGCGAGCACGGCGCCACCGTCACCATTGCCGGCCGCTCCGAGGACAAGCTCCGCGAGGCGTCCGCCGCACTCGGCGAAGCCGACACCGCCAGCGTCGACATCTCCGACGAGTCGTCAGTGGCCGCGCTCTTCGCGCCGTACGACCACATCGACCACCTGATCATCACCGCCGGCACGCTCGGCCCCAGCGGCGTCACCCAGCAGGACCTGCCCACGCTGCAATCAGTGCTGGAGCAGCGCCTCTGGGGTGCCATCTACGCCGTCCGCGCCGCCGCCCCGAAGATGACCGCCGGCGGCTCCATCACGCTCACCTCGGGCGGCATCGCTGCTCGTCCCCGCGCCGGCGCCGCGATGATCAGCGTCGCCCTCGCCGCCGTCGAGGCCCTCGCCCCCGCCCTGGCCCTCGAGCTCGCCCCGGTGCGCGTCAACTGCATCACCCCCGGCGTCGTCCTCACCCCGCTCCAGGGCAGCGGCCCCGAGGCCGAAGCCCGCGTCGCAGAGCGAGGCAAGACCCTCCCCGTCGGCCGCGCCGGCAACGTCGACGACCTCGCGCAGGCCTACCTGATGGCCATGACCAACGGCTACCTCACCGGCGAAGTCCTCCACATCGACGGCGGAGGCCGCTGGCTCTAGAGGTATGCACTGGGGCGCCGCCGCGACGCTTGGCATCCGTATTCCAGAAATTGTGAACTTGACCGAATGGTGGTATACGCTCGAAACGCCTACGGCGAGGAAGCCAAACGGCGGCTTCCGGTTTCGAGCGTATACCACCATTCGGGTATCGATATCCTAGCCCCCTCTCGGGGCACCTAATTGATCACTTGCGGAGGCCCCGTACACTTCATGCAAGAAGCCTGCGGCTTCGACCCTTACAGGGTTGCATGAAGTGTACGGGGCCTCGTGCGTGGGCTTCTTTGCTATTTCACCTCTACGAAATCTTCCTCGGTATTCCGATACTTGAAAACGTACATCCAATGTGCGTACATTCTGGGTGCCTTATTTGGCAGCGGAAATTTCCGCGTTAGTTTTTGAAGGCGCCATAAACGCCTTGATGTGGGTGTGATGATGACTGCTGTGACGAAGCGCGATGAACGTATCTCTTTGCGAGTCACTTCTGACCAGCGCCAGCTTCTGGATAACGCGGCAGAAGTAACTGGTAAAACTCTGTCCGCATTCGTTCTCGAAACGGCGTGTGTTGAAGCTCGGCGCACTCTTGCTGATCAACGCCTATTTCTTTTGGACGATGAGAGTTGGGAGCGATTCAACGAGATGTTGGATCGACCAGTGTCGGACAATCCGGCACTGCGGGCGCTACTGAACACGCCAGTAGAGATTCGCTAGACCGACTTCTGGGTGCCCGAGAAGATTTCTGCGGTCGAATTACTGACCGCTGATCATGACTTGTCTGAATTCGACTGTGGAACCGAGGTATTCGATACCTGGTTGCGTGATCACGCCCTACAGAGCCAGCGGAGTGACGGAGTCAAGGTACGGGTTCTTCACCGCGCGGGGCGGGTCGTTGCGTATTACGCGCTGACCTTTGGGTCTGTTGGTCGGGAGAGCGCTCCGCCCCGCGCCGGCAAAGGGCTCGGGGACTATGGCGGAATCCCTGTGATCATCCTCGCGCGGCTTGCTGTAGATCAGCGGGAACAGGGCGCGGGCCTCGGGCGGTACTTGGTTCGGGACGCTCTGCTCCGCTCCGCTGCTGCTGCTGAAATTGGCGGAGTTCGTGCGCTATTGATCCACGCCTACGAAGAGAAGGTCAAAACCTTCTATGCGAAATCCGGAATCAAAGAAGAATCGCCGACCGACCCTCTGCATCTCTTTCTATTAATGAAAGACTTGCGGGCGATGATCTCCAGCGGCTTGGGGTAACTCCCCTTCCTTGCTTATGCCTCCCAACTCGCCCCCTCCCCCTCCCGCATGCGATAATCCGCCCACTCCGCCGCGAGGCTTCCGAGCAACACAGCTCCCAACCCACCGCAGCCGAGCCCAACCCAACGCCCACCGCCGAACGCGGGGATCATGACCACCGACACTCCCGCGGCAGCCACGCTGCCGCTCTCCCACCTGCTCCCAGTCACCGCCGGCCTCTCGCTGGCCGGCAACCTCCAGGTAGGCGGCTGCGACCTCGCCGACCTCGCCCGGGAGTACGGCACCCCCCTCTATGTCTACGACGCCGAAACCGTCCGCCGGCAGTGCCAGTGGGCGCTCGGCGCCTTCAAGGCCGAGCACGAGGACACCCAGGTCCTCTACGCCTCCAAGGCGTTCCTCAACCGACCCTTCGCCCGCTTCATCGCCGATCAGGGCCTCGGCTTCGACGCCGTCTCCGGCGGAGAGATCGCCGTCCTTCAGGCTGCCGGCGTGGACATGAGCACCGTCTACTTCCACGGCAACAACAAAGGCCCCGATGAGCTCGCGCTCGCCGTCCAGGCCGGCGTTGGCCGGATCGTCATCGACAACCTTGGCGAGGTCGCCCTCGTCGAGACCGCCGCCGCCGCTCAGGGCAAGACCCAGGGCGTCATGATCCGAGTCAGCCCCGGCATCGACGGTCACACGCACGAGAAGACCACCACCGGCATCCTCGACTCCAAGTTCGGCCTGCCGATCAGCACCGGCGCCGCAGAGGCCGCCGTCGTCTCCATCGTCGCCGCCCCCCACCTCGACTTCCGAGGCCTGCACATGCACCTCGGCAGCCCGATCTTCGAGCTCGAGCCCTACGTCGCCGGCGTCGAGGTCATGGCCGCCTTCATCGCCGACCTCCGCGACCGCCTCGACATCGAGGTGCCCGAGTTCTCCCCCGGCGGTGGCTTCGCCGTCGCCTACCTCGGCGAGCAGGAGCCGCCCGCGTGGCAGGCGTATGCCCAGGCCATCTGCGGCACCCTCAAGCGCGAGGCCGACACGCGCGGCTTCCCGCTCCCCCACGTCACCATCGAGCCCGGCCGCAGCATCGTTGGCCGCGCCGGCATCGCCATCTACACCGTGGGTGCCCGCAAGGAAGTCCCCGGTATCCGCACCTTCGTCTCCGTCGACGGCGGCATGGCCGACAACATCCGCCCCGCCATGTACGGGTCGAGGTACGAGGCGATCACCGTCCAGCGCCCCAACGCGCCCGCGGAGGAGCTCATCTCCGTCGCCGGCAAGTACTGCGAGTCTGGCGACATCCTCATCAAGGACATCAACCTCCCGCGCCTCGAAACGGGCGAGCTGCTCGCCATCCCGGCCGCCGGCGCCTACCAGCTGATGATGTCCTCCAACTACAACATGGCCACCACGCCGGCCGTCCTCATGG
The DNA here is from genome assembly GCA_003670735.1 of Chloroflexota bacterium. Taxonomy (GTDB): domain Bacteria; phylum Chloroflexota; class Dehalococcoidia; order UBA2979; family UBA2979; genus RH-chloro-G1. Next base: position 22,057 of record QWQU01000007.1, read on the forward strand.
TCGACGGTGGCAACGCACGCCTCATCCGCCGCCGCGAAACCGCGGACGACCTGATGGCACTGGACGTCGACTAACCCATGACCACCGCAGCGTGGAACATGCACGGACAGGCCGAGCCCGTCCGCGCGCTCCGACACGCGCTCGACGGTGGACACCTCTCGCACGCCTACCTGCTCACCGGCCCCGCCGGCGTCGGCAAGGCCACGCTCGCCCGACGCCTCGCCCAAACCCTTGTCTGCGAGTCGCTCGAGGATGGCGCGCCCTGCCTCGAGTGCCGCACCTGCAAGCAGATCGAAGCCGGCACCTACCCCGACATCGAGCACATCGCGATCGGTGGTGTCTGCGACGAAGGCGGCCCCGCACACAAGGACCACTCCGCCGATAACTCCACGCGCATCCGTATCTGCCAGGTGCGCCGCCTCGAGCGTGTCGCGAACCTCGCGCCCTACGCCGCCCCGCGCCGCATCTTCATCATCGACACCGCTGATGACTTCCAGCGCGAAGCCGCGCACGCGCTGCTGAAGACGCTCGAGGAGCCGCCGAGCTCGGTGCTCCTCATCCTCCTTGCCACCGACATCGACGCGCTGCTCCCGACCGTGCGCTCGCGCTGCCAGGAGATCGCGCTCCACCCCATGCCGTACGCCGAGCTCACCGCCGCCCTGCGCGAGAGCTTCGAGCTCGACGAGATCACCGCCGCACGACTCGCACGAGATGCGCACGGCCGCTACGGCCTCGCGCACCGCATGCACACCGACCCCTCGCTCGCCATGCTGCGCGAGACTGCGCTCGCCGACTGCGAGCGCCTCGCTGCCGCTGGTCGTAACGAGCGCTTCGACTACGCCGGCACCGTCGCCAGTCGATGGTCCCGCGAACGCGCGAGTGTCCTCGAGACGCTCGACGCCTGGCGCTACTGGTGGCGTGACCGCCTCCACGAAGCCGCCAACACCCCAGGCCCCACCCGCTGCACTGCAGCGGAGGCGGTGCGCGCGCTGCAGGCACTGACCCGCGTGCGCGAGCACCTCATGGCAAACACGTACCCCCAGCTGGCGATGGAGGCGATGATGCTCGACCTCCCCACGCTCGCTGCTGCACACGGAGAGGAGTCGCGCGCACCGCTCATGGTGTAGATGCACACGCATCACATCGAGGTATGCAACGCGCGACAGACGCACATGAACGACGACATCGTCGGCATTCGATTCATCGAGGCCGGACCCATCAGCTACTGCAGTCCTGAAGGCATCGACCTCGGCGTCGGCGACTACGTTGTCGTCCGCACCGACCGTGGCGAGCGCCTCGGCTGGGTCGTGATCAGCGCTGACCAGGTCATCGCCGGCACGCTCCCCCAGGGCCCGCGCAGCATCGTCGACCGCATTGCGGACGGCGAGGATGTGCAGGCGTGGGAGTACAGCAAGGAACGCGCCAAGGAGGACCGCGGCCGCGCGCAGGCCCTCGCGGCGCGCAATGACTCCCGCGTGCGCGTCGCGAGCGTCGTCTACGACTTGAGCGGCAGCATCGCTGAGGTCACCTTCACCGCCCCGGAGCGCATCGAGTACCGCTGGCTCGAGCAACAGCTTGCCGACCTGCTCCAGGCCGACGTCAACGTCTCGCAGGTCGGCGACCGCGACCGCGCGAAGGCCGCCGGCGCGATCGACGTCTGCGGTCGCGAGGCCTGCTGTTCTACGTGGATGACCGAGTTCCCCTCGATCTCCATCAAGATGGCCAAGGACCAGGACCTCGCCCCCAATCCCAGCAAGATCTCCGGCGTCTGCGGGCGCCTGCTCTGCTGCCTGTCGTTCGAGGTCGAGGCCTACCGCGAGCTCCGCGGCGACCTCCCCAAGGTCGGCAAGCGCGTCACTACGCCCGCCGGCCGCGCCAAGGTGCTCAGCGTGAACTCGCTCAAGCAGATGGTCCGCCTCCGCTTCGACGAGACCGGCCAGATCGTCGAGATGAGCGCCGACGAGCTCCGCCAGCAGTACGGCACCGTCGTCCGCCCCGAGGAGCTCGAGGCCACCGTCGAGGAGCCGCTGCGCCGCCAGGACCGCCAGCGCCGCGACGCGTTCGTCGGCGTCATGAGCCCCATCGAGCGCCCCGCCGCCCCGCGCCCCGTCCGCACTGAGCGGACGGAGCGCCCCGCAACTCCAGTCATCACCGTCGACTCCGACGCTGACGCGGTCGATGCCATCGCCGATGGCAACACCACCGAGGATCCCGACGCCCCGCGCAAGCGCCGCCGTCGCGGTCGCCGCGGCGGTCGAGGTCGCAACCGCACTAACGCCGACGGCACCGTGAACGAGTCACCCGAAGGCGAGTCCGACTCCGAGGGTGAATCCTCCGAGGAGTAGCGCGCATGACTGCCGAGTACATCCCGAGCCCGAGCGAGCGCACCGCGCAGCAGGTCGAGCAGTACGAGTCTTCGAACGGTCGTGAAGGCACGACCATGCGAGGCATGCCGGTCGTCATCGTCACCATGCGCGGCCGCAAGACTGGCGGCATTCGCAAGGTGCCGTTGATGCGCGTTGCCGACGGTGACAACTACGTCATCGTCGCCTCCAAGGGCGGCGCGCCGGAGCACCCCGTCTGGTACTACAACCTCATCGACGACCCCGACGTCACGCTGCGTGACCTCGATGTCGTCACCGACCGTCGAGCACGCCTCGTCACGGATCCCGAAGAGCGCGCGCGTCTCTGGGCCGTAGCGTGCGAGGCCTACTCCGACTACGAGCCGTACCAGCAGCGCACCGAGCGCCAGATCCCCGTCTTCTGCCTCGAACGTCGCTAGGCGGCGTCGAGGGCAGCTACGGTCGGAAGATATCGACCGAGATCTCGATCGCCGGCGTCGTGCCGGTGTTCTCCAGCCAGTGCAGCGTAGTCGCGTCCTCAGGCCAGCCCACACCAGGCCCGTATTCGCGAGCGATCCCGTCGCGATGGTCAGTGATCGTCCCCTGCAAGACGTAGACCACGCCTGGTCGATCGGCGTGGTCGTGCACTGGCCCGAGTACGCCGCCCGGATCGATCGTCACCATCCGCATCCGTAGCTCACGCCCCGCCATCCCCTCGATCTCCGGCCCGAGATCGACAGCGACGAGGTGCTGCACCGTCACGCCCCTCGTCTCCGGCGGCTCTTGCTCACGTGTCATCGCGTGCTCCGTTCTCAACCATCGAGGCGAAGCCTACGCCGGCTGACCAGCGCGCACAGTCGTGCGCGAACGCGCGCACTACACTGAAGCAGCCAGCGCCGCGTAGATGCAGGCGATGAGCCGCAAGGCGAAGAGCAAGGAAATACTGATGCCCGTTCAGAACGAAGCCCTCGTCACCGCCGACTGGCTCGCCGCGCACATCGACGACCCCGACCTGCTCGTCATCTACGCCGGCCGCGATGCCGACGACGAAGCGAACTACAACAAGGAACACGTCCGCGGTGCCATCTTCACCGACGGCTATCGAGACTTCGCCGAGGACCGCGACGTCCGCGCGCTCGTCCCCCTGCGCGAAACCTTCGAGACCACCGCGCAGCGCCTCGGCATCAACCCCAACAGCAACATCGTCGTCTACGCCTCAGAGCGATCCATGTGGCCCGGCCGCGACTACTGGGCGCTCCGCTACTTCCGCTACCCGCGCGTCCACATGCTCAACGGCGGCAACGAGCAGCTCCGACAGCACGGCCTGCTCACCGCAGACCCCACCCCGCCGCGCCCCGACGCCACGATCACGATCGCCGAGCCCGACACCAGCATCATCAGCACCTACCAGGACGTGCTCGCCGCAGTGGAACAGGCCAGCGCGCAGGGCCACCCGGTCATCCTCGACTGCCGTACCGACGGCGAGTTCGTCGGCACCAGTCACGGCCACCGCGAGGCCGCACGTCTCGGTCGCATCCCCCAGGCGCAGCACCTCAACTGGGAGCTCATCGTCAACACCGACGGCACCTGGATCCCACTCGAGCAGATGCGCGCCCTCTATACCGCCGCCGGCATCGACGGCACCCACACCGTCTACCCCTACTGCGGCGCCGGCATCCGAGCCGCCGTCGAATGGTTCGCCCTCCACGAGCTCCTCGGCTACACCAACGTCAAGAACTACGACGGCTCCTGGGCCGAATGGGCCCAGCGCACCGAACTCCCGATCGAAGTCGGTTAGCGCCAGTGCCGAACCTCAAGAGTGCGCGATCGAAACTCGAGCGTGGTAGTGCTCGACTAGAGGAATTGTGGCGCGCACTCAGCGATGCATTTGATGACGATGAGCACGACTTCATCACTGACCTGCGCGACTACCCTTATCCGAAGCGACCGGTCGACGATCCGAGGGATTGGCGGGCCTTCACGGTCTACGCAGTGGCTGTACCCGAACTTCCCGACACGATCACTCATCTGTTAAGCGAGACGGTTCAGCATTTCCGGAACGCACTCGACCATGTTGCTTGGTCGTTCGTTAAAGCTCGATATCAATCGCGCCTCACGGCCGGCCAGCAGCGCCGTATCGAGTTTCCGATGCGGCCAAACCGAAAGGACTTTTGGAAGTCCGTTGGTTCGAGTCTTCGAGGTACAAGTCCGGATGATCAACGCCTCTTCGAGCAATACCAACCCTACCTACGGACAGACGCGGGCCGAGCCATACGGCAACTGCAGATCCTCTCGAATACCGACAAGCACCGAACGATTGTTCCCGTCCTGAGTCTTCCTCAGACATTCGAGTACACGTTTCATTGGCAACGGCTGGGCGGCGATCCGATCGATCAAGTACTGGCTCTGAGTCCGCTCAAGGAAGGTCGGCCGATTAGAGTCGGAGCCGACTTGGCGACCTTTGTGTTAGTCGGTGGCACGCCCGGTCAGCGGCAAGTTGCGGTCGAAGGCAACGCCCGCTTGGTTCCGTTCCTGCCGCGAACAGTGGTGCCGCCAGACAGAGGTGAGAAGTCGCTTCTACTTGAACCGGCGCTGAAGAAGATTGAGGCCGTTTGCACCGAATTTGTTGAGAAGGCCGAGGTGCAGTTGCGCCGGTCCTAACCCAACTCCGCACGCAGCCGCGCCACAATCTCGCGCCGCTGCTCCAACGTCTCATCCCAACCCGCCACCACCGCATCAGTGAGCACCCACGGCTCCTGACGCCACTCGACAGGCAGCTCGCCAAACTCCGCCCCGAAGGCCTTCGCCCCCAACAACACCTCGAGGTGTGACGTTGCCTGCTGCTCCAGCGCGCCAACGTGCGCGTGCAACGTCAGCCCATCCGGATCGAGCACGCGCACCAACGCCGTCGCCGCATCGCGCGCCGCCAGCAACACCGCCGCGAACTCCGCCTCGTTCAGCTCCGTCACCGTCGAGGCATGACGCAACGGCGCGACCGCCACCTGGTCGACGCTATCCGCATCGAACGCACACACGTACGAGATCGTCACGTCATCGCGCCACAGCTCGTCACGCCCGAGCGCTGCACCATCGCGAATCAGAGCGCACACCGCGCACGCGTCCGCCGCGCTCGTCATGGCCTCGCCTCGATCAATCGAGCGATCAACGCCGCGCGCTCCGGTACCGCCGGCTGCGACCAGCCGAACCGCATTCGCGGCCACCCGCTCCCCTCACGTCGAGGCACCACGTGCATGTGCACATGCGGCACCTCCTGGAAGCTCGCCGTCCCGTTGTTCTGATAGATCAGGAACCCACCGACCTCGGGATACGCCCGCTCCAACGCGCCCGCCATCGCGCGCGTCTCCGTCGCGATCGCCGCAGTCTCCTCGTCCGTCAGTTCCATCAACGTCGACACATGCCGCACCGGAAACACGATCAGATGCCCCACCTCATGCTGTCGAGGTATGACGCAGGTGATCGTCAACGCATTCCGGCGCACCTCGCTCACCGATGGCAGCCGCCCCGCCACCAGCTCGCAGCACTGACACGTCTCACCGTTCGCGAGTGTGATCGGCACGAGTTCGCCCCCTCAGTCGCCGCGAGTCTACGCGCCGCGGCCGCTCCCCGATTGCAATGTCCCGAGCATTGACAGGTAAGTAATACCTTACCTATTGTCAGTGCATGGTCACGAGGACACGACAAACCGCCGAGGCCGAGCCGTACACGGCCATCAGCCACCCAGTGCGACGCCGCATCCTCGACCTCCTCGTCGAGGACGACATGCCCGTCCACGCCCTCGCCCAGCAATTCGAGATGTCCCGCCCCGCCGTCTCCCAGCACCTCAAAGTCCTGCTCGACTCCGGCCTCGTCAGCGAACAGCGCCACGGCCGCGAACGCCGCTACCGCCTCGCCCCCGACGGCTTGCGCACCGTGCGTGACTGGATCGCGCAATACGAGCGCTTCTGGGACGACAAGTTCGAGCGCCTTCGCGAACACCTCGAAGAGACGAACCCAACCACACCCACAACTCCGGCCCACGAGGCCGACACCAAACGCCAGCAGCAGAAAGGCCCCCAGCCATGACCACCGCATCCGACACGACCGTCGTCCGAGACCTCACCTTCCCCCAGCCACCCGAGGCGGTATGGAAGGCCCTCACCGACACCAACGCCCTCGCCGCATGGCTCATGCCCAACGACATCAAGCCAGAGGTCGGCCACAACTTCGAATTCCGAGGCCAGGCCTACGGCGACTGGGACGGCGTCATCCACTGCGAAGTCCTCGAGTCCGTCCCCAACGAGCGCCTCGTCTACACCTGGGCGAGCCTCGGCATCGAAACCACCGTCACTTTCGAGCTCACCCCTGACGCCGGCGGCACCCGCGTCCACTTCGAGCAGACCGGCTTCGACGAGACCCAGACCCAGAACAAGCAGGGCGCCGAGTACGGCTGGAACGCCTTCTTCCAGAAGCTCACCGAAGTCCTCGCCAAGTAACGGCGCGAAAGGAACTCCCCAGAGTGAAAATCAATCTCACGACTATCTACGTCGACGACCAGGAGAAGGCGCTCGCCTTCTACACCGACGTCGTCGGCTTCACGAAGAAGAACGACTTCACCAACGGCCCCTACCGCTGGCTCACCGTCGCCTCGCCCGAGGACCCCGACGGCACCGAGCTCCAGCTCGCCGCCAACGACAGCCCGCACGGCAGCGCCTACCAGCACGCACTGCGCGCGCAGAACCAGCCCGCCGCCATGTTCGCCACCAGCGACATCGATGCCGACTACGAGCGCATGAACGACCGCGCCAACTTCACCATGCCGCCCTTCGATGCCCCCTGGTCCCGAGTAGCCACGTTCGACGACACCTGCGGCAACCTCGTCCAGCTCGTGCAACTCAAAGCCTGGCAGTAACCCCCGCACGTTCGAGGAGGCCACCATGCCCGCAGCAAAGACCACCACGAAGCGCACGAGTGCGAACGCGGACACGTTTAGTGCCGACGAAAAAGCCGCAATGCGAGAAGCCGCCGCCGAGCGCCGTAAGGCCAAGGCCGGCAGCACCGACGGCACCGCCGACGTCCTCGCCAAGATCGCGGAGATGCCCGACGACGAACGCGCCCTCGGCGAGAAGCTGCACGCGCTCATCATGAAAACCGTGCCCGACATGCAGCCGCGTACCTGGTACGGCATGCCCGCCTACTACCACGACAACGAGCAGATCTGCTTCTTCCAGCCGGCCGCCAAGTTCCAAGCCCGCTACCTCACGCTCGGCTTCAGCGACAAAGCGCAGCTCGACGACGGCAACATGTGGCCCACCAGCTACGCCATCACGAAGCTCACGAGCGCAGACGAAACAAAGGTCCGAGCCCTCATCAAACAAGCCGTGAGCTAACGCTCCCCCTTCCGAGGTGGACACGGGCCGGCACACGCCGGCCCTCTCCATACCCCGAGTCCTCACCGGGAGGTGCAGGAGGCCCACCTCCTGCTGGCTGCGAACGCAGCCACGACCCGGAAACAGCCCGCGTCACAAAGATGCTGACGATGAGCGCTTGCGCGAAGAGTACTAGACAGGTACCTTTCATATACATGGTACCTGAACTGACCGACCAACCACCCCTCGAGCAGGACTCGTTCGCACCCCTGCGGCGAGGCCTCTTGGAGTTCGCCGTCCTCACGGTCTGCTCCACTGGCCTGCTCTACGCCGCGGAAGTGCTCGCCCGCCTCGACGGCACGCACTTCGCCACCCGCGAAGGCACGCTCTACCCCATGTTCGGCAAGCTCCGTCGCGACGGACTGCTCGAATACGAGTGGCAGGAGTCCGAGGCCGGCCCGCCCCGCAAGTACTACCGCCTCACCGAGGCCGGCACCCAGCGTCTGACCCAGCTCCGTGAGAACTGGTCGGAGCTCGGCACCACCCTCGAGCAGCTCGGCCTCCGCCAGGAAGCCGCAGCAGACGGAGCAGCCCAATGAACCGAGTAGAGATCGTGAACCTCGGCGGCCGCGCCCGGCACATCGAGACCGACGGCGCCAGCGCTATCGACGCTTGGCTCGACGAGGCTCGTCGTCACCTCAACGGTGACCCCGACCGCGACGAGATCCTGAACGACTTCGAGCAGGCCATCGGCGAGAAGTGCGACGCCGTCCTCACCGGCGACCGCGAGGTCGTCACCACCGAGGAAGTCGCCACCATCCTCGAGTCGCTCGGCACCATCGAGCCGTCCGCCAGCTACGACGCTGGCCCCAGCTACACCGCCGGTGGCGCCGCCACGCCGAGCTTCGCTGCTGCCGGCGCAGGCTCGGCTGCCGGTGCAGCAATCGAGGATCGACCGCGCCGTCTCTACCGCCTCCCCGACGAGCGCAAGGTCGCCGGCGTCGCCGCCGGTGTCGCTGCCTGGATGCGCTGGGACGTCACCATCGTCCGCGCCGCCTGGGTGCTGCTCCCCATCTTCATGCTCGGCGTCACCCACGGCTCATCGATCCCGATGGCCGTCGGTCTGTACGCCATCCTTGCCTTCGTGCTCCCCCGAGCAACGTCGCCCGAGGCACGCGCTGCCGCGCACGGCTACGGCACTACCGCGCAGGACCTGCTCGTGCAGGCGCGCTCCGGCGTCGAGCCTGCGATGAGCGAGATCGGCAGCCGCCTCGGCGCACTGATCCGAGTGGTGATGCATGTCGCGCGCATCCTGATGCTCGTTGCCATCACCGCACTGCTCGTCATGTGGGTCGTCAGCGCGGCATGGCTCGCCATCGCGGGCCAGCCGGTACGTGAGGTCTTCGGCCCGAACTTCTCGACATGGCTCGCGCCGCTCTTCATCACCTGTATCGCGATCGCCTGCATCGCGCCGATCACCGCCGTCGTCGCCATCATCGACTACGGCCTGCGCACCACTGCCGCCGCGGCCAGCGCTGTCCAGCAAGGCAGTAGCCACCTCACCATGTGGTTGCTCGGTTCCACCGCTGCCTGGTTTGCGGCAGTCACCATCGCGGTGCTCGTCGTCAGCACCATCCCCGGCATGCGCGACCTCTGGGCCACCGGCGAGTCACGCATCTACTTCCGAGGCACCACCTACTGCTTTGTCGCCGACAACACCTCGGACCACTGCCAGCCCGGCGACCAGATCCTTCGCGACGACGGCCCGCCCCCGCCCCCCGCGCGTCGAGGTGTCCCGGGTGCCTTCGGCCCCAACGGCCAAACCGACTGCATCGAGCTCCCCCGCGGCGGCGTCCACTGCGAGACCTTCACTCCCATCCCCGGCCTGCCCGGTATCCCCGGCATGCCAGGCGCCATCGTCACCCCCGTGCCGGTCGCACCGACCCCACCTCCTGTCGATGCCACCGAGTCCCCTCGCTAGCAGCCGCGCCGCTCGAGCGCATACAACGAAGCCCCGGTTCATCACCGGGGCTTCGTTGTGTAACGCTGCTGGACGGTTAGGCGACCCGCGCTCGATCGTGAGCCTGCGGAGACTTCGAGTACGTTGCGCCACTGCTACCTGCGAAACGAATCGGCGGACCAGGTGCTCGAGTGACGCTCGCGGCGATAGCCGCTCGTTGCTGCGCCTCACGCTGACGCGCGGCCATATCAGCAAGTTGCAGCGAGGCCGTCACGATCAGTCCGATCACGATCAACGTGATCACGATGGCCCAGCCCATGTTCATCACACCGAGTAGATGCAGTGCGACGAGCACCGCCCCACCCAATACGCCGAGTCCGCACGCGGCCATCAGCGCAACGGCACGACCGATGCGCCACGCCCACACCGGCATCAACTGCGGCACCGTTGAGCGAACTGCTTGTGCTTCCATGCCTTCCAGTATGTGACCGACTGCGCCGCGAGACGACAAAACGGAACGACATCTCCGTCAACGCGACGTAACAACCGCGTGCGTCACGCCGTCGCGGTGATCGACTCCCTGAACTCCCGATCGAGCACGGCCATCTGCGTCATATCGACCCACTGCCCAAACCGCCAACGCGCCTCGCGTGCAACACCTTCAACGCGGAACCCGCACTGCTCATACACATGCTGCGCTCGAGGATTCTCGACACTCACATCGAGTTCGATCCGATGCAGTCCCATCTCCTCGAAGCCGAAGCGCACCATCGTGCGTGTCGCATCCGTGCCGTAACCCTGATCCCAGTGCTCACGCGCGATCGCGATCCCGAAGTCAGCGGAGCGATGCTCCGCGCTACCGCGCTTCAGGCGCACGTATCCGATCAGCGTGCCCTGCTCAGTCTCAATCCCGAACGATGCGTCGCGGAACCCCGGCTCACCAACGCCGTGCAGCCACTCCGCAATCTGGCCACGCGAGGCGGGATAGAGCCAACCATCGAGCACGTGCAATTCGTGGTCTTGGTGCCACGACCAGATCGCTTCCACGTCAGTTGGTTCCAGCGCACGCAGCCGAACGCGATCGCCCTGCAGCATCTCGCCCTCCCGCCCCACGCCTCAATCTTCCGAGGCCGGCCGGAGAGTATACAGAACGAAACGAGCCCCGGTGATCACCGAGGCTCGTACACAAAGAAGCAGGGCCAAGAGGGGCGCTAAGCGCCCGCGCTCATCTTGCCGAGTTGAGCCAGGTGCTCATCGAAGTGAACACGCATCGCTCGAGCCTGCTGCTTGATCGAGCGGCGCCCATCCTCCGGGTGCTGCCCCGGCCGCCCCCATGACGAGTCCGGCAGCTCCTTCAGCAGGTGCGTGATCTCAGCGACCCCCGCCTCCAGCTGCTCCAGCAGCGCCTCGCGCGACTGCGTCTGCCACTGGTGAATCTCCTGCTGACCATCGTGGTCCAGCCGCTTGATGATCGGGTCCGTCATGTACGACATGCGGTACAGGTTCTCGCGGCTCACCCAGCAATACGCGATCAAGTGACCGACGAGGTGTGCGGGCGCCCACTCGGCGTCCGCCGGTTCGCGGAACCACGTCGCGTTGTGACCGGCCGAGCCCGCGGCCACCAGTGCCGGCAACTCCGAGATCGCCTCGATCTCCGGCACATACCGGCGCACTGCCCCCGTCACGAAGTTGATGCGAATCGTCTCCGGCATCGGCCGAAACCTTCCGTAAACCGTCGTTCGAGGCAGCCCGCAGGCTAGCTGCCCGACACCTCGAACCATAGCTCGATCTCGACTGGAGCGCGCGCCGGCAGCGACGCCACCCCCAACGCGAGTCGCGCCCCGACGCCGAGGTCTTCACCGAACACATCGCGCAGGAAGCCGCTCGCCCCATTCACCACCTGCGGGTGCTGGTCGAACTCGCCCGTACACGCCACATAGCCCACCGTCCGCACCAGCCGCAGCCCCTCGAGGCTACCGAGCAGGCCCTGCACCGCCGCCAGCGCATTGATCGCCGCGACCTGTGCCGCCTCCTGCCCCTGCTCGATGCTCACGTCGGCGCCGAGCAGGCCCGGGTGCACGACCGCGCCCTCGCGCGTCGGCAGCTGGCCCGACACGTAGACCATGTCCCCGACGCGGATCGCCGGCTTGTAGATCCCCAGTGCCGCCGCCATCGAGGGCAACGTCACACCGAGCTCCGCCAGTCGCGACTCCACCGTCATCAGGACTCCCCCACCCCGAGGCGATCGAGTACGCCCTCGAGCTCTTCATCGCTGTAGAAGTAGATCGTCAGCGCACCCTGGTTGCGCTTCCCGACCCGCAACGACACCTTCGTGCCGAGCGCACGCTGCACCGATGCTTCGAGTGCGACACGCTGATGCTCGGTCGTAGGCACTGGCACATCCGCGACCGGTGCCGCTGCCTTATGCTCCGTCACCGCCGTGCGCGCGAGCTGCTCCGCCTGCCGCACCGACAGCTGCTTCTGAATGATCTGTTCCCAGATCGCGTGACGTACGAGTTCGTCGTCGACCGCGAGCAGTGCGCGCGCGTGCCCCTCGCTGATGTCCCCATCCGCGAGTGACTGCTGCATCTCCTGCGAGAGCGACATCAGTCGCAGCGTGTTCGCGACCGCGACGCGCCCCTTGCCGACGCGCGCCGAGACTTCGGTCTGCGTCAGCTTGAACTCGTCGATCAGTCGCTGGTACGCGGCTGCTTCTTCCAGCGCGCTCAGATCCGCGCGCTGCACGTTCTCGATGATCGCGAGCTCGAGGAGCTCCTGCGTCGTTGACTGTCGAATCGTCACCGGCACACGTGCGAGGCCGGCTGCCTTCGCCGCCCGCAGTCGCCGTTCGCCGGCGATCAGTTGATACGTCGGCTGCCCATCGTCGCCCGGCTCTTCAGTAACCAGCAGCGGCTGAATGATCCCGTGCTCGCGGATCGACTCCACAAGCTCGGCGAGCTTCTCCGGGTCCATCACCGATCGTGGCTGCCACGGGTTCGGCACCACGCGCTCGATCGCAACGTCCGTCTGCGGAATGCGAGCGTCCGAGGCTGCTGGTGGATCGCCCACAGGAATCAGCGCACCGAGCCCACGTCCCAACCCTCGAGGCGACCCGCTCTTCTTAGAAACCACCGCGCGCCTCCACCGGTCGTGCTGGCCCACGCAGTTGTTCAAGGAGTTCGTCGGCCAGCTCGTCGTACGCCACGGCGCCGGGCGATCGCGGGTCGTAGATCTGAATCGGCTCGCCATGACTCGGCGCTTCGGAGAGACGCACCGAACGCGGAATCACCGCGCGGAACGTGTTGTCGAAGTGCTTGCGTACTTCGTCCTGCACCTGCTTCGCGATGTTCGTGCGACCGTCGTACATCGTCAGCACGATCCCGCGAATCTTCAGCTTCGGATGCAAGTTCGATTGCACGAGGCGAATCGTCTGCGAGAGATGACTCAGTCCTTCGAGCGCGAGGAACTCGCACTGCACCGGAATGATCACTTCGTCCGATGCCGTCAGTGCATTCACCGTCAGTAGTCCGAGCGATGGCGGGCAGTCGATCAGGATGATGTCGAAGCGCTCACGCAGTGGTTCGAGGATGCGACGCATCCGGAACTCGCGTGCCATCGTCGAGACCAGCTCGACCTCCGCACCCGCGAGGTTTGGTGTCGTCGGTACCAGCCACAGTCCGATCACATTCGTGCCGACGATCGCAGTGTCGATCGATTGCTCATCGACCAGCGCTTCGTACAGGCCCGCGGATCCAGACTGGCGTTGTCCCAGTGCCGTTGTTGCGTTCGCCTGCGGATCGGCGTCGATGATCAGCGTGCGCTGACCGCGCCCTGCCAGCGCCGCGCCAAGTGACACCGTCGTCGTCGTCTTGCCGACGCCGCCCTTCTGGTTCACCACGGCGAAGACAAGGCTCATCCGTTACCCCTATGCACGTGTCACCTCGATCGCTCGAGGCACACGCGCTACGGAAACCTCACGCGGCAATCCGAAGACGCCGCGCCCGAGATTCAATCGCATTCCCCGCACGCCGCATGTGCAGAGAACGCGAGTATACGAGCCGCGTTTCGCCCCTCGTCCGCGGCACATGTTGCGATTCCTCGCACATGTACCGAAGCCTCAGGGCCAAACCCCCGGCTAAGCCGGGTCGGCCGGAAGGACTTCCACCTGGCGGTCAGTGCCGGAGCCAACGCTCTCGGTCCGCACGCCCGGCTCGCTCTCCAGCGTGATGTGCACGATCCGCCGCTCGGCGGCCGGCATCGGCTCCAGCGTGATCACGTCGCCGCTCTCACGCACCTCGGCCGCGATCCGCTGCGCCATCTCGATCAGCGCCTGCTCGCGACGGTGTCGGTACTGCTCGATGTCGAGCCCGATCACGTACTCGGAGTCGTACTTGGTCGAGATCAGCACGTTCAAAAGGTACTGCATTGAAGATAACGTGTCGCCCCGCCGGCCAATGAGCAGACCGAGGTCGTCCGACGTCGTCTCGTCGTTGCCATAAACGTCAAGAACCTGCGTCACGAGGCCCTTCCCATCGCCAGCCGTCTCCGGCTCGCGCGCCGAGATCTCGGTCTCGGTCAGGCCGATCAGGTTCAGCACGTCGCGCAGTGCGCGCCCTGCGTAATCGAGCTCGTCCTCGGCGTCCGCCGGAGGCGCAAGCGGCAGGTCATTCGGTGCACCCGGGACGCGCTGCTCGTTGCCGGCCGAAACCGGTTCGCCGCGCGGGCGCATCTCGTCGCCGCCGCGGCCCATGCCACGTCCGCGACTTTCGCCCATGCCGCCACCGGAGCGGCCGCCACCACCACCACGGCCGCCGCGGCTGTCGCCCCGACCGCCCTCACTCCGCCCGCTGTCACTGCGGCCACCGCCGCCAGCGCTGCGTCGTTCACCATTGGTCGGTCCGTTGCTGTCCGTGCCCTCAGCGCGCGGCGCTCGAGGCTCACGCGGAGGTCGAGCGTCGCCGCCCGCACCCTCAGCTCGGGGTTCACGCGGCGCGCGCGGCTCACGAGGAGCTCGCTCCCCGCCCTGCGCCCGTGGCTCACGCGGCGGTCGGTCGCCTCGCGGCGCACGATCACCACCACCGCTGGATTGAGTTGCCTTGGCCGTGACCCGGACGATGGCATCTTCGCCACCGAAACCGAGGAACCCGCCTTTACCCTCGCGGATTACGTCGACGTCGACCTGATCGCGCCCCAGGGCCAGCTGTTCCAGCGCCCGAGCCACCGCCTCGTCGACCGTCTTCCCGCTGACTTCCACCACTCGCTGACGCATCGGAATCCCCCGAACTGGTCTGGCCGCCCCGGGCGGCGCTTGAAGAAGCGTTGGATACACCGGCGCCAAAGGCGGCCGGGCGCAGCTGGGCAGGGATCAGCGAGCCCCAGGTGAAGTCACCCGGCCCGACAAATGCCCACTGCAGCACCAACGAGATGACCGTACCAACGCCCCAGTAGAGTCCCAGGGCCGCCGGCAGCGATACCACAAAGAAGTAGCCGAAGAAGATCGGCATCATCCACTGCATCGTGGAGTTCATTTGCGCCTGCTGGCTGCCAGGAGTGGCAGCCGTGCGCGAGGACGAGATGCGCTGCTGGAGCCACATCGCGGCAAATACCGCGACGCCCAGCGGAACAGTCCCGTTCTCAGAGAGGTCCATGAAGAGGAAGTTAGAGGACAGGGGAATCGCCTCACGGATGTACGGGAAGTCGTACAGCCGGGACGACAGCGCCAGCAGGCCTTCGGGCGTGTTGCCCATCGTCAGGCGGATCGTCGCATAGAGGGCGATGAAGATCGGCATCTGAATCAGCTGAGGGCCAAGGCAGCCCAGCGGGTTCACGCCGTTCTCCTTGTAAATCTTCATCGTCTCTTCGGAGCGACGACGTGGGTCGGAGTAGCGCTTGTTCACCTCGGCCAGCAGCGGCGAGATCACCTGCATCTGCTTCATGGAGCGCAGCGTGCGCAGCATCAGCGGGAAGGTCACCAGGCGCGTGATTACCGTGAACAGCAGGATCGCCAGCCCGTACGAGCCGAATGAGGCCCGCGCGAGCAGGATCATGAAGTTGATCAGTGGGGTTTCAAGGAACGTCTGCCAGATCAGGCCGATGGGCATGCTGCTACTTGCCTCGCTTGTAGAGCAGGTTCACACCCTGGTCCTGGGGAGTCACTCGGTAGAGCGAGCCATCCTCAGCGGCGTAGACGACGCCCGAGTCTAGCACCAGCGGGTCGGCCAGGAAGGCGGCCTTATCGATGGCCTTCCGCCACTGCTCAGCCCCGGTAGCCGGGTCCAGCGCGACCACCACGCCCGTGCGTGTCGCAATCAAGAGTGAGCCGCCCAGCAGCACCGGAGCGGTGCGCACCTCGGCGGTCAGCGGCACGGAGTGCCATTTCTCGCTCCCGGTTGCCCGGTCTAGCGCGTACACCGTTCCAGAGGCGGTCGCGACGTAGACGACATCGTTCGTCGCCAGTGGCTGCGCCCAGAACCAGTTGTCGCCGGTCATCTTCCAGCGCTGCTCGCCGCTGGCGATATCCAGCGCGACCACGGCGCTGTTCAGCGTCGGGACGATCAGCAGGCCACTCATCACCGCGGGATTGCCGGCGACAGCGCCGCCGACGTCGGTCTTCCAGCGCTCAGCCTTCGAGTTCGGGTCGATCGCTCGCACCGTGTGGTCGAGTGAGGAGATGTAGAGGGTGCCATTCAGCAGCAGCGGCTCCGCCCACACTCGAGCGCCGGTTCCCACGATTGCCCCGCCGACCGAGCCGTTAGCGGCGTCGAGCGTACGGATGTCGCCGTGGTTCGTGCCCAGATAGAGCAACTTGCCGTCGAATGCCGGGGTCGCCGCCACGCGGCCGCCCACGTTCACAGTCGCCGGCCAGCCAGTCGCCGGCTTCCCGGTGGCCGCGTCGAGGGAGATCACGTCGCCCGTGTAGGACGCCAGGAAGACCCGCTGCTGGTTACCAACTGTTTCAACACGAGGCGTTGCATAGACTGCGGAAAAGTTCGAGGCCTTCTTGTTACCTGAGAACAGTCCACCAACAAAGTTGAAGAACCTGCTGACGAAATCCTCCGAGCCGCCCGACGAAGCCGCCGCCTGCTCGGGATACGTCCAGGCGACCGTCGGCGCGTCTGCGCCAGCAGTCTTCAGTCCGGAAATCGTGCCGTTCTGGTTGGTGACGATCACCATGCCATTCGCGGCGACCGGGGCTGCCCAGCCGATCGGATTCGTGTTCCCGGTGCATGCCGTCCCCACGAGGGCGATGGCCACAGCAGCACCCATCAGGGAGCGTCGCAAATGCGATCGGGTCTTATCAATTTGTTTCACGTGAAACAATTGATTCGGTTTAGTCTGGTGCGCAATTTGTTTCACGTGAAACAATCGATTCAGTTCAGTCTCGTCAGCATTTGAGGGCTGCGAGTGCGACTCGTTCACTTGTGGGAGCTCGGAATAGGGTCGAAGCCGCCGGAGGCCCAGGGCACGCAGCGCGCAATGCGCACGAGCCCAAGCCCGACGCCCTTGAGTACGCCAAAGCGGTCAATCGCCTCGAGCGTGTACTGCGAGCAGGTCGGCTGATACCGGCACCGTGCACCGAGCGACGGCGAGAGCGCTCGCTGATACCAGCGAATGGCCGCGATCGCAGCAGCTTTCACGATGTTTGGGTAGCTTCGATAAGGATTCCGGCCCGCTTCGCGCTCGAGGTGAACACGTCACGCAGCGTCCCGTACGGGGCGTCGGCGCTCTGAGCGTAGCCGGTGATCACGAGGTCGTAGCCGGACGCGATCGGGAGGGCGCGGACAATCTCGCGCAGGCGACGTCGGGTGCGGTTTCGTACCACTGCCGAGCCTACCCGTTTCCCAATCGCGTAGCCCACCCGGGTTTCGGGCAAGCCATTTAGACGCACGCCGATGGCAACGAGCCGATGTCGGACTCGCTTACCTTCGTTCAGTACCGTGAGGAAGTCCTGACGGCGGCGGAGTCGTTCGACTCCTGACGCCGGCGCCCCTCGCCGTACTGGTGGCGTGGGGGCCACAGTCGGGGCGGGAACTAGACGGTCAGCTTGGCGCGACCGCGGGCGCGGCGGCGCTTCAGGACGTCTCGTCCATCGCTGGTAGACATGCGCGCGCGGAAACCGTGCTTGCGCAGTCGTGGGATTCGCTTGGGTTGCCAGGTCCGCTTCACAGCGGCCTCCGTTCGGACGATTCGTTGAGCCGAGGGAGTATACGGGTGGCTTGTGGCTCCGAGCAATCCGCACCACAACCACTAGTAGGTTCTGGCTCACTCGCTGGGACGTTGCTAGACTCGGCGGGTTCGCGGAGGAGGCCGAGATGACCGGTTTGCGCTCGTTGGCTGTGGGGCTGGGTGGTCTGGTGGCATTCGTCCCGGCCGGCGCCCTCGCCGAGGAGGCCTCGCGGACGCTCCCGCCTGCCTCGAACGCGTTTCAGGTCTTCGCCTGGACGGCTGCTGTCCTGATCTCCGCCTTCTCGGTCGCCGCTCTCGGCTACCTCTACGAGCGTCGCCGCGGCCTGCACTGGGACTTCCAGACGGACGCCTCGCATGCCAACGACCACCACTAGGTCCTGGTAAACTGTGTGAGCCGATCTTGCGGGGCGCCTACGGGCGCCCTTCTTGTTGCCCTGACTCTTGGCTAGCTCTCGGCGTTGCGGGCGAGCCGCTCGATGACCTTGAGGTGGGCGCGCAGGTGCTTGAGGTTCCGCTCGAGCGCTGCCTGGGCCACGTCCGCCTCGGTGCGTTCAAGAAGGGCGATGGTCGCCGGGTGGATCTCGTCCCAGGCGGTGAGCACGTCCTCGAGGCTGGGTGTCGTGGTGATCGGCGGGAGCTTGCGAGCCTCCTGCATGCCGTCCGGGTCGTAGCCGAGCGGGCTCCACTCGAGCTGCTTGTCGAACGGGCGCACGAGGTGGAGCTGCTCTGCGAAGAGCAGATGCCGCACGTTCTCGATGATCGACCAGGCGCCTCCCGCCGGACGCTGCGCGATAGCGCCACCCGGCACCTGCTCCAGCACGAGGCGCAGATGCGCGCGCTCCTCTTCGAGCTGTTCGATCAGAAGTTGGATTGGGTCACTCGTCATCTCGGGACTGTAGAGCGCACCAACTACGGCCGCATACCTCTTCGGACCTGCTCGTCTGCACGAGCATCTGTGTGATCTGGCTGTGTCCCGTCGACTTTGCGTGGTGTCGGTGCTGTCGCCGTTGGACCGTGTGCTTCGCAGTGATCGCTTTCACATCGAGATCATCTCGACGTATCTCTGTGCGATGTACGAGGTCATCGGTCGAGCCGGATCGCGCTCGCGTGGTGTGCGATCTCCAGCACGATGATCGCGGCGGTGCCCTTGCGTCAGGTACTGATCGTTTCGTAGCCTCGTTCTCGCGTGTGTTTGCGAAGTCGGTGTGATTCCGGCGCTGTCCCGCAACTGTGATCGGTCGAGGGTTCCTCGATCGTCAGTCAGGTCGCCAACGTACGCACAGCATTGCCGCCTGCGTGGATACGGGTGAGCGCTCGGCGGATTCGTCCCGCCTCGTGACTCACCCCTCCGCGCGGAGGGGTTTGTTGTTTCCCGCGCGAGGAGGTGCGGGGCGGAGGTCACGATGTTCGGGGTTCGCGCACGCACTGGCATCTGGTCGTTGGCCTTCGCGATCGTCCTCGTGGCGATCGGCGCTATGGCTGCGCCGCGCTCTGTGCAAGCTGCGAGCCCGTACACGATGAGTATGTCGTTCCAACTGCGGTCGACGACGTGCACGAAAGCCGTGGCAGAGAGCGCGAATGCGGTTGCGTCGATCAGCGCGGACGGTGCAGTCGCAACGTATGGGCTCTGCATCTATGTCGAGGATTCGTCGACGGGGTTGCCTGTTTCCGATGGTCCAGTCGAGGTGCGCACGCTGGTTGGCACCATGGGGGTGTCAGGCACCGCTCGGTATTCCGGGTTTCTGTTTACGTCGTCGAGTGGTGTAGCGACGATCTCGTACCGCGGCGATGGGAAGTCGTTCGGCGGTGATACGGCGATCGGTTACTACGCCGGTACGCGTGCAGTTGCGACGAGCTCGATGTTGCTGACACCAGCAGCGGGGCGCTATCCCACGCAGATCGCGGTAATGGCTCCCGGTGCTACGCGGATCGCGAGCACTCGCACTGACTCGTTGAATCGGTATGTGAGTCCGACGTCGGGGGTCAATGTCGCGGCGCAGGTGCAGGATATGAACCAACTGGGGGTCAACGATCAGGTCGTGCTGATCCGCGCTGATGGCGCGATGCTCGTGTCGAACCCTGGCTTCGCGCAGACGGTGACGAATGCATGCGCGGGCGTGACGACGCGCGCGCTGGTGCTGACGACCAACGCGACGAACTCGCTCGTACCATCAGGGGTGGCGATGCCGGGGAGCGTGGACTTCGTGGTGTGCGCGGACACCGAGCGCATTGCTGGGGATATCAGTGTTTACGTGCAAGTGGTCAGCGCGGTCGTGCCGAATGCGGTGCTGACGCTCGAGCAGGTCGGGCGTCCTGCTGCGATCTCGGCGAGTTTTGATGGCATGCGGCTGGCGGCGAGGGTGACAGATGTGAATGGGCGACCTGTTGTGGATGGGACGCCCGTGCAGTTCGTGCTGCCTGATGTGGGTGGCGCGCTGTCGGCACCGTGTTCGACGACGAGCAAGGGTGTGGCCTCGGTGGTTGCGGCGGTGGGCGCCTCGACGGCGACGGCGGCGGTGAGTGCTGGCTACAACGAGTCGGGTGTGGCGGCATCGTGCGCGGTTGCTGGTGCGCGACTGATCTCGGGCTCGGTCGCTGTGGGTGCGGACGCCGCTACGCGTGTGGCTTCGTCGCCATCAGCGAGTAGGTGAGCGGGATCGTGGGCATGTCGGCGGGCATGCGGTAGGTGTTTTCGGCGCCGTGCTCGAGGAAGGGCCAGCGCTGGTAGTACGCCTCGGCGCGTTCGTGCAGGAACTCGATGTGCAATCCTGCGGTCGCGAGGCTCGTGATGATGCTGCCGATGGTGTGGGTCCACTCGAACGTTGTGTTGTGTGCGGTGGATGCGTTCGCGTCGGCGTAGCTGCCAGGCTCGTCCCAGCGCATGGGCTCCGCGCTGAAGTAATCGACTTCGACGGTGAGTTGCTCTTCGCCGAAGACGTGGCTGTAGGGATGGCCGTCGAGCAGGTAGAGGCGACCGCCGGGTCGCAGTAACTGCGCGACGATGTCGGCCCAGACGTGTACGTCGGGGAGCCAGACGAGCGAGCCCATGTTCACGTAGACGATGTCGAACTGTCGTTGCTGGAGCGCGGCGACGGCGTCGTAGACGTTCGAGGTGACGAAGTCCGCTTCGATGTTGAGTTCATGGGCGAGTGCACGCGCTTGCTCGATCGCTGCGTTGGAGAAGTCGAGGCCGGTGACGCGTGCGCCGAGGCGCGCCCACGACAGCGTGTCCATGCCGAAGTGACATTGGAGATGCACGAGTGCTTTGCCGGCGACGTCGGTGAGCTCTTCGAGTTCGAAGGGGTGGAGCGTGTTGCGGCCTGCTCGGAAGGCGGCGAGGTCGTAGTACGGGCTGGCGAGGTGAATGGGGACGCGCTCGTCCCAGTTTCTGCGGTTGGCGTCGAGGCGTTCGGCGTCGGTGGTCATGGCGTGGCGTCCTCGATGTGTTGTGGGTAGAACGCGCGAGGTGTGCGCAGGTTGCCGTGTGCGGTTGTGTGCGATGGTCGGCGCCGGACAGTGTTGGAACTCGGCGCTGCGCGCCTCGTTCAGTATTGGACCCACCCGCCCGCCCTTGTGCGAGGGCTTTGCCCTCGCGCTCCCTTCGGAGCGCGCGTTGTCATCTCGAAGTTTGGTGAGGGGCGCTTCGAGCGTGCTTCGCACTGCTCGAAGAAGTGCGGTTCAGATGGGTGGGTGCGGGGCTTCCTTGCATGAGGGAGATAGCAAACGAGGTGCCGTGAGGCACCTCGTTGGTTTGTGTTGTGTTGCTGGGCTCGTGCTAGGCGCGGGCGGGTTGCTGCTTGAGTTCTTCGACGCGGGTTTCGAGGCGGGTGATGCGCTCGGCGAGGTCGGAACGGAGCTCCTGGAGCTGGGTGATCTTGGGCTCGACGACCTGGAGCTGTGAGCGGAGGGCCTTCAGCGCCTGCTCGATGCGAGCGCGAGCGATGGCGGGGTCGACATGGTCGGGGTCTTCGGGACGGGTGGCGCGGATGTGCGCTCGCGTCTCTTCGGCTTCGACCATCTCTTTGATCTCGGCGAGGCTGAAGCCGAGCAGCTGCTGGAGCTGCTTGATGAGGCGGATGCGTCCGATGTCGGCCTCGGAGTAGAGGCGGAAGCCGCCATCCATGCGGTCGGCCGGGGTGAGCAGGCCCTTCTCTTCGTAGAAGCGCAGGGTGCGCTGGGTGACGCCGGTGCGGTCGGCGACTTCGCCGATCTGGTAGCGCGCTTCGGTGTCAGCAGTGACGGAGGCCGTCGCTGCGTCGCGTGGTGTGGTCAGGTCCTGGGTCATGGTGTGTGCGCCCTCGCGAAAGTTGGGGGGGTGCGGATCGGCGCAAGGATAGGGGAGGGCGAAACAGCCCGGCAACTTACCGTACGCGTGAGAATTGGTAAAACTTTCACTCGTACGTTGAGGTTTAGGCACCTTCGGTGCCGTCTTCGCCCCAGCGTTGCGGGGCGGTGGCTCGGTGGTGACGAAGGGGTACCGCCCGACTGGGTCGGGCGCTCGGACTCGGACGCTGGGAGGCGGGGACGAGTTAGCGGGGGCTACTCGTCGTCGTCGTCATCGAGGTCGGAGCCTGCGGGCGGGGCCGGGACGATGGCGTCGCCTCGGTCGCGGTCCTGCTCGCGCTTGCGGGGCTCGGGGACGGCGTCGGCGGCCTTGGCGAGCTCAGCGGTGAGGCTGGCTGCGCCGAGGACGATGGCGACGCCGGTGTCGCGCCAGAGCTCGAGGGTCTTGGCGGAGACGGCGTTGGCGACGTGGACGAAGAGCGGCTTGCGGACGAGCTCGCCGAGGCGGCGCGACTGGAGCTGCTGGCGGACGGTCATGGTCTCCGGCAGCGAGTTGAAGAGGACGCCGTCGAGGTCGAGCGCTCGGAAGGAGCGCAGGTGGGCGTCTCGATCGGTGTCACTGATGACGGGGGTGACGCTGACGGCCGGGGCGACGAGGACGTAGCCGATGCGGGTGTCGGTGAGGGCGGCGGCGTCGGTCTGGTCGTCAACGCAGACGAGGAAGTGGGCACCGGACTCGCGGATCGCGGTGGTGTCCTCGGCGGTGGCGCCATCAACGCGCCAGCCGACGACGGCGTTGGGGGCGGCCTTCACGGCGTCGTCGAGGCCGGTGACGTCACCGGTGTAGATGATGACGTCGGCGCCAGCGGTCGCGGCCTGACCGGCGGTGGCCACGGAGTCGGCCTCGGCGGCGATCAGGATCTGGCGGGAGGTGTTGGCTTCGGTTTCGCGCATGGCGGCGAAGCCGAACGGGACGGGTCGGCGTCGAGAGATGTCGCGGATGCGGTCGCGCAGTTTGCTCATCGCTTGCCTCCATTTTTGCGGTTTCTGAGGAGGGGCCCCGGTTGGGGTCTGTATCTCCTGGTGAGGAGATGGAGCCGGCGGGGGGAATTGAACCCTCGACCTGCTGTTTACGAAACAGCTGCTCTACCGCTGAGCTATGTCGGCCGGTGTGCTTGGATCGGGCTCTGCAGGAGCAACATCTTGCTCCTTGACAGCCAATCCGACAGCCAA
>QWQU01000070.1 GCA_003670735.1 Chloroflexota bacterium
AGACGTGCGCGGCATGGTCGCCGAGTACGACCGCCGCCGAAAGATGGTCTACAAGGCCTTCAACGCGATGGGCCTCTCCACTGTGGAGCCGAAGGGCGCCTTCTACGCCTTCCCCGACATCAGCTCCACCGGCCTCAACGATGTCGAGTTCGCCGAGCAGCTCCTGCTCGAGGAGCGCGTTGCCGTCGTCCCCGGCTCAACCTTCGGCCAGAGCGGACGCGGCTTCGTACGCGTCTGCTACGCCGCCTCCTACGAGGATCTCGAGGAAGCCATGGTCCGTATTGAGCGCTTCGTGACCCACCATCGAGCGGGTGGCGCCTCGAAGTAGGGCGCCCTCTCGTCAGCCGGTAGTCAATCACAAAAGTAATCCGGCTGTTCCGTATGAATCGGCCTCCCAAGCAGGCCCGACCACTCCTATAATGCCTCCGGCCAGA
This sequence comes from Chloroflexota bacterium, assembly GCA_003670735.1. GTDB lineage: Bacteria > Chloroflexota > Dehalococcoidia > UBA2979 > UBA2979 > RH-chloro-G1. The sequence goes on from QWQU01000070.1 coordinate 435, forward strand.
CCGGGGTACGACCTCGGCGAGAAGCCAGGGGGAGCTGGGTCGCGGCTACAGACCACAGCCAGCTCGACACCGGGTTCGTGCAGCGCACGCGTAGCGCTACCACGACCAGAGGGAGGCACTTCATGACGATCGACACCTCAGCGCTGATTCCCGGGCTTGAAGGCGTGCCGATCGCCGAATCCTCCATCTCTCAGGTTGATGGCGTCGGCGGCCACCTCTACTACCGCGGCTACTCCATCGAGGACCTGACCCAGGACACTCCCTTCGAGGAGATCGCGGCGCTGCTCTATGACGGCCAGCTGCCGGACGCAGCACGTTCCGCCGAGCTGAAGCAGAAGTTCGAGGCTGGCCGGGCACTGACCCCCGCCCAGATCGAGATCGCTCGCTCGCTCGCGACCCAGACTCACCCGATGTTCGCGCTCCAGGCCGCAGTTGCCGCGCTGGCGCCGAAGACCAACGACTTCGACCAGATGGACTTCGATGCAGCGCGCGAGCGTGGCATCGCCCTGACCGCCAAGGTCGGCCACCTCGTCGGCGTCATCGCTCAGGCTGCTGCTGGTCGCCCGTACGACGGCCCGAAGCCCGGTGAGACGCACGCGCACATGGTGCTCCGCATGATCACCGGCACCGAGCCGAGCGCGCTCCACGAGCACACGATGAACGCGCTGCTTGTGCTGCAGGCTGACCACTCCTCTGCCAACGTCGGCACCTTCACCGCTCGCGTGGTGACCTCCAGCCGCGCCGAGCCGGAGTCCGTCGTCTCGTCCGCCATCGGTGCCCTCTCGGGCCCGGCTCACGGTGGTGCGAACGAGGCGGCCATCCGCCTCTTCGTCGAGATTGGCTCGCCCGAGAACGTCGAGTCGTTCCTGGCCGGCATGGTGGAGCGCCGCGAGCGCATCCCCGGCTTCGGTCACCGCATCTACCACGTGAAGGACCCGCGCTCGGCGGTCATCCAGCGTCTCGCTGCCGAGATGATCGTTCGCGACACGGAGCAGAACTTCTACAACATCGCCCTCAAGGTGGAGGAGCTCCTCAAGGAGCGCCTCGGCGCCCGTGGGCTCTGGCCGAACGTCGACCTGTTCTCGGGCTGCGTGTTCCACGCGCTGGACATCCCGATCGACTTCTTCACGCCGATCTTCGCCGCCTCGCGCGCGCTCGGATGGGCCGTGAACATGAAGGAGCAGCTCGAGTCGGGTAACCGCCTGTTCCGCCCGACCCAGATCTGGAACGGCGAGGCGCCCCGCTCGCTCAGCTAGTTCCCGACACAGCGACCAACCAGGCAGGCCACCGCGAAAGCGGTGGCCTGCTTCGTTCTCGGCTTCACCAAAGGTCTACCAGCCACCCAGCCCGATGCGCTGACCAGCAGCGGCGGCCGATGATACGGTGGAAGGAGCGAGGCGCCTCGAGCGCTCGCCCGGGAGGTTCGAGCATGCACCGCAGCCGCGTCTTCGGAATGGGCCTGTTCGTGGCCGCTGCGGTCGTGATTGGCGTCTCCTCGTCCGCCTCAGCCGATAACCAGGGACAGCAGGGCAAGCAAGCGCCCGAGGTACCCCTCGCCGCCGGCCTGCCCGTCGTCGCCACCCTGACCGGTGCCACCGCCTACGTCGTCGCTCGCGCCCGCACGAGCTTCTCGAAGAAGCACTCGCGCACGCCCGACTCGGAGACCGACACCGAGTAGCTCTCGGAACCTATGGCCGCCGTCGCCGCTGCTCCCTCGCCCACCGTTCGCTTCGCTGCGCTGCGCCGCCACTGGCGACTCGTTGGCTTTCTGCTGTGCGGCATCGTGCCGTTCGCGCCGTCGATCTGGGCGATGCAATCGTTCCTGCTCGCGGACAACGCGCTTGGCTTCGTGCCGTTCATGCTGCCCGCCGCTGCAGTCGTGTTCTGGGCGCGGAGCCGCACGAACACCGCGCCGACGAAGCGTGACGTGCTGATCGACTGCTTCTTCGCAGGCCCGGCGATCGTGATCGCCGTCTTCGCGCTCTTCCTCGTGCCCGCGAAGCTCTCCTGGTACTTCTGGCTCTATCGAGTCGACCTGCTCGCGATGACGCTGATCGTCATGGCGTCCGGGTTCATCTTCCTCGGCTACAACCAGGTGCTGCGCTCGTGGCAGGCGTGCCTGCTGCTCTTCCTCTGCTGGCCGTACCCGGTCGTGCGCTTTCAGGAAGTGCTCGTCGGCCCGATGACGACCGTCACCGTGCTCGCTGGCCGCGCTGCGACGTCGTTCTTCAACCTGCCCTACAAGGTCGACGGTGGCTCCTTCACCTCGACGCATCTCCGCCCCGACGACAACTTCTCGATCACGCTCTCGTCGCTCTGCTCCGGTAGCGCGCTCACCATGGGCTGGCTGCTCGTCGGCCTCTTCCTGATCTGCCTCATGCGCGGTCGCCTCATTCAGCGCCTCCGCTGGCTCGCGCTCGGTGCCGTGATCGCCTACCTCGCGAACTTGATTCGAGTCGCCTCGCTGCTCGTCACCGCGACCAACGTCGACTACGCATTCGCGATCGACACGCTGCACCCGGTGCTCGGCCTCATCCTGTTTGCGGTTGTCATCCTCGCGATGCTCGTGTTGCTCAAGCCGTTCGGGCTCGAGCTGACCATGGGCGAGGGCGGGACGCATCGCTCATGGGAGCCCGTCGAGGGCGGTGGCCGCGCGCTGCTCGTGCTCTTCGTGCTGATGGGTGCCATCGCCGGCCTCACCGGCGTGTTTGTCGCTGAGGCGCAGCAGTTCTCGTTCCTGGGCACCGGGCAGGGTGCCCCCGTGATCGACGTCAGTTCCGAGCGCACGATTCTGCCCGAGGCTGACGGCTGGAAGCTCACTCACATCGAGCGCATCGGTTGGTCAGACCTCTATGGCGACTCGTCGCGAGGTGACCTGTTCGCGTACGCGTACCCCAGTGGCCCGACCGTGATCGCGCAGGTCGTGGTCGCTGACCAAAAGGAAGCGCTCGACCGCTACTCGATCGAGCAGTGCATCATCTTCCACCGCTCGAAGGTCGAAGCCGTCGAGTACGTCACGCTGCCCCGAGGCATGACCGGCGTGATCGTCCACGACACGTATCAGGGCGTCCCGTCGTCGGCGTTGTACTGGGAGCATCCCGTGCGCGTTGATGGAGTCATCAAGCACGCGCGTATCGCGCTGCTGCTCGATATCCAGGAGCCGACGAAGCGCATCGAGCAACGCGACCTGCCCGCCGCGCAGACGCTGGCGCAGCGCTATGGCGTCGAGTTCACCACGATGATGGATGGCAACGCGCCGAAGCAGGGCGACGTGCGTGGCACCGTCGACCTCGAGTTGATCGAGCTCGCCTCGAAGCTGGTGAACCAGATGGTGGTCACGGGCGGCCCCGGCGCCGCAACGCCGACGCCGTAGCGCATTCGATCTAACGAGTCGCGACCCGCTCGCCGACCGCAATCGCATTCCCGTCGGGGTCGAGGACCATGAAGTCCCGCATTCCCCATGGCTGCGTCGTCAGTGGCGCGAGAAAGGATGCGCCCGCTTCCTCGCAACGCTGTGCGATCACGTCCACGCTGCGCACATTGAGGTAGCACGAGCGTGGCCGTGGCTCGGGCGTGCCATTCAGCGCGATGCTCGCGCCGTCCTCGCTGCCCACAACCGCGAGCAAGAACTCATCCGCACGAAAGTCGAGTGTGAATCCGAGCGCATCGAGGTAGAACGCCACCGCGCGGTCGAGGTCTGCGACCTCGAAGTTCGGACGTGTGCTGATCAACTCGAAGTCGCCCCTACTAGAGGCCACCACTACATCTGCTCGGGTGCGGAGATCCCCATCAGACCGAGCGTACGCGCCAGCACCAGCTTCGTTGCCTCGAGCAGTCGCAGGCGCGCGCTCGTTAGTGCTGCGTCCTCAGTGATCACGCGGCACTGCGTGTAGAACGCGTGGAACGACTGCGACAGCGAGGCGGCGTACGACGGCAGGTGATGCGTCTCCAGCGACGAGACAACGAGCTCGACGACCTCCGGCAGCAGTAGCAGCCGACGAATCAGCGTCTGCTCCGCGTCGTGCTGCAGCAGCGAGACGTCTGCACTAGCCGAGGACGAGCCCTGCTCTGCCGCGCGTGCGAGCACACTCGCGATCCGCGCGTGCGCGTACTGCACGTAGAACACCGGGTTCTCATCCGACTGCTGCTTCGCCAGGTCGAGGTCGAACTCCATCGTCGATCCGGCCGACGGCGTCAGGAAGAAATAGCGCGCCGCGTCGGCGCCGACCTCGGACACCACGTCGCGCAGCGTCACGATCTCGCCCGCACGCTTGGAGAGCGGCACGACCACGTCGCCACGCTTCAGCGTCACGAGCTGGTACAGCAGCACATCCAGGTCATCGCCGTTGCCACCGACCGCCGTCACGGCAGCCTTCACGCGCGACACGTGCCCCTGGTGGTCAGCGCCCCAGATATCGATCACGCGGTTGAAGCCGCGCCCGATGAACTTGTCGTAGTGATATGCCACGTCCGAGGCGAAGTACGTCGGCTGACCGTCAGACCGGATCAGCACGTTGTCCTTCGACTCCCCCAGCTGCGAGGAGGCGAACCACGTCGCGCCTTCGCGCTCGATGACGTGGCCCTGCGACTTCAGGATGCCCATCGCGGTCTCGTACGCGCCGCCCGGCTCTTGCAGCGATCGCTCGGAGAACCAGCGGTTGTAGTGCACGCCCAGCAGCCCCAGGTCCTCGCGGATCTGCGCGATCATCCGGCTGATGCCCTCGTTGCCCAGCGCCGGATCAGGTTCCTCGCCCTCGGGGCGCAGGTAGCGGTCGCCTTCGGCGTCCTTGATCTCCTGCGCGATCTCGACCATGTACTCGCCCGGATACCCGTTCTCGGGAATCTCGACGGTGCGGTCGAACAGCTGCTGGTAGCGCGCGTACAGCGTGCGCGTGAACACCGCGATCTGCGTGCCCGCGTCGTTGACGTAGTACTCCTGCTCGACCTTGTACCCGGCAGCACCGAGCACGTTCGCGAGCGTCGAGCCGATGGCCGCGCCACGCCCGTTGCCGACATGCACCGGCCCGGTCGGGTTCGCCGAGACGTACTCGACCTGCAGCTTCTGGCCTGTGCCCATCGTGTTCGAGGCGTATCCCTCGCCTGCCGCGATGATCACCTCGGTCTGCGAGGCCACCCACGTCGGGTCGAGGTAGAAGTTCAGGAAGCCGGGAGGCGCGACGCGCACCTCGGAGACGGCGGGGTGAGTGCCAACGTGCGCTCGCAGCGCCTCGGCCACCTCGATCGCCTTCATCCGCGCCAGACCCTGGATGCGCATCGGCATGTTCGCCGAGTAATCACCGTGCTCCGGACGACCGGGATGCTCGAGGTGTACCTCAGGGGCTGCGAATGCCGGCAGTGCGCCGGCCGCCTGCGCGGCCTCGACCGCCTGCGCCACGAGGAGCTGAATCTCGTCCCGAATCACGCGCGAGGCCTTCCGTCGAGCACTGTTGCCAGGGACGGCCAGTGTATCGCGGGCCCCACTGAGGCGCTCCCGAGCCCGGCACCTCCGAGGTGGGTCAGTGGATCTCGGAGACCACGTCCTCGGCGATCCGCGCCACCAGCGTCCGCAGCGCCGCGTGCTCCGGCTTGGACAGCCGTGGGTCGCCGTCCAGCAGCGTCTCCGCCTCCGTCCGCGCGGCTGCGATCAGATTCGCATCGAGCAGGGACGCCACGTGCAGCGAGGGCAGCCCGGACTGCCGCGTGCCAAAGGTGTCCCCCGGCCCCCGCAGTTCGAGGTCGGCCTGCGCCAGCGCGAACCCGTCTCGCGTGCGCGCCACCAGCGACAGCCGCTCCTCCGCCTCCGGCGTCGGATCGTCCGCCAGCAAATAGCACACCGAGGCGTGCTTGCCTCGCCCGACCCGACCGCGGAACTGGTGCA
>QWQU01000071.1 GCA_003670735.1 Chloroflexota bacterium
CTCGGGGCGTGCGAGCGCGTGCGCCTGCCACGACAGCGGCACCACGCCGTGCGCCGGGCCAAGGCCGGGCGGGTTGGCCGGTGCGCGGTTCGGGAGCGCCGTGCCAACCGGCGCCGCTTCCTTGCGGATGGCGCGCGGTGCGAGGTCCATGCAAGCGCCGCAGCGGATGCAGGCAGCGTCGTCGATCGAGCGGTTGCCGGGGTTCCCGACGACCGCGCCCGTCGGGCAGATCGCCTGCGCGTCCGCAAGTCGCGGGTCGGACTGGTCAGTGATGCGGAAGCGCGTCAGGCCGGCACACACGAGCGCCTCACAGCGACCCGCGACGTGCTCGGCGTACTCGCCTTCGAAGTAGCGCAGCGTGTTGCGCATGATCGTCGGCGACGCCTGACCGTGCACGCAGTTCGAGTACTGCAGCGACTCACCGACGCGCTCGAGGTTGTAGCGGTCCTCGGTGCGGCCGTCACCGTCGCCGATGCGGCGGAAGATCTCGTGCATGCGCTGGTTGCCGCCGTGGCAGGTTGTGCAGCGACCGCACGACTCCTCTTCGACGAACTCGGCGTAGAGCACGTTCAGGTCGATCGAGCACGCGCCGTGCCCGACGAAGACGATGCCACCACCACCCATCAGGGCGCCGAGCGGCTGGAACGCAGAGCGCTCCAGTGTGAGCTGTTCGATCATGCGGCCCGGCAGGTAGCCCGCGAGCGGGCCGCCGGCCTGGATTGCCTTCAGTCCGCCCTGCACGCCGCCGCATGCCTCGAGCACGGCCTTCAGCGAGACGCCGAACGGCACCTCCATGTGGCCCGTGTAGGCGATGTCGCCGGAGAACGAGAAGATCTTCGTACCGAAGTCATTCGCCGTGCCCGCGTTGCGCCACCACTCGCCGCCGTTGCGCATGATCAGCGGGACGTTGGCGTACGTTTCCACGTTGTTCACGTTCGATGGCTTCATGAACACACCGGCAGCCGCCGGGAACGGCGGCTTCACGCGCGGCATCCCGCGACCGTCCTGCACCGAGGAGATCAGACCGGTCTCTTCGCCACAGACATAGGCACCCGCGCCGCGAATCACTTCGAGCGTGCACGAGAAGTCCGAGCCGAGAATGTTCTTGCCAAGCAGGCCCGCAGCGGTCGCGTCATCGATCGCCTTGCGCACGCGCTCGATCGCCAGCGGGTACTCGTTGCGGATGTAGAGGAAGCCGTGCTGCGCGCCGGTGGCGAAGGCAGCAACGATCATCCCCTCGATCACGTCGTGCGGGTCGCCCTCCAGCAGCACGCGGTTCACCCACGCGCCCGGGTCGCCCTCGTCGGCGTTGCAGATCAGGTAGCGCTCCGGCACGGGTGCGCCCGCGAGGAAGTTCCACTTCACACCGGCGGGGAACCACGCCCCACCGCGGCCGGCGAGGCCGCCATCGATCATCACCTGACGCACCTGCTCGGCGGTCTGGTGTCGGTCGAGCATGCGCGCGACAGCGAAGTAGCCGTCCGTCGCCACGTAGTGCTCGAGGCTGGTCGGGTCGGTGATGCCAATCCGAGACATCAGACGGCGGCCCTTGGTCTCGAGCGCCAGGAACGGGTGCTCGGCGATCGGGCGGATGCCCGCACGCGTGCCCGCAAGCATGCCGATCGCGAGGCGGTCCGCAGCGCCCGTGCGCCCCGTCGCCTCGTCGAGGATCAGCTCGACGTCATTGACCGTGATCGGGCCGTAGAGAATGCGCGTGCCATCGGGCCACGTGATGTCACCGAGCGGCTGCAGCCACTGCAGGCCGTAGCCCACGACCTGACCGAGCTCGACGGCTGCGTTGCGAGCCTGCGAGAGCTCGCGCAGCTTGGTCCACACCTCGTGTGCCCCCGCCGCCATCGAGGAGGTGTCGTACGCCAGGTTGATGCGAGGCTGCAGCGGTCGCTGCCACTCTTCGTACGCGGCGTCGGCCTGCGTACGGATCGCGGCATAGGCTTCGGCGGGAGTTGTCGGACGGGTCTCGGTGGTCACTGGTTCGGTCGTCACAGTTACTGACCTACCGTTTCGGGGGCGGCGCCGTCGCGCAACGCACGCGCCAGCATCACTGCCTTCGCCGCCGTGAGGTGTCCCACGACGCGCTCGTCTACCCAGATCTGCGGCGCCTGCTCGCAGGAGCCGTTGCACTGACCGACCATCAGCCCGACGCGACCGTCGGTGGTCTGGCCACCCATCGGCACATCGAGCGTCGCCATCATCGCGTCGCGAATGCCGATGCCATTGCGCAGTCGGCACGCCGGGCCGCTGCACCAGGCAACCGTGCAAGACGCCGGTGGCGTGGTGCGGAAGTCGGAGTAATACGTGGTGACGCCGTAGACGTGCGCAGGCGTGACGCGCAGCTGATCGGCGATGACGTGCATCGCCTCAGCGCTCACATACCCGTAGTGGTGTTGGACGCGGTGCAGCGCTTCGAGCATGTCTGCATCGTCGGCCTTGAGGCCCGAGATCAGGGCTCGCAGCTCCGCCGTCGCCTCAGTCTCCAGTGGCATGCAGCGTCCGTCCCTCTATGGGCGTTTCGGCCACGATATGAGCGCCCTGCCGGGGGGTCAACCGCGCCCGAAGCAGCCTCCGAGGCCGCCCGCAGGCTCGAGCCGCGTCCGCCGCTAGACCCGCTCCGTCGCTCCGCCCGCCTCGGTCACGCCCGTGCCCCGTCGAGCATCCTCGGAGGCTGCCACCCGCTCTCGGTCGGCCTCCTCCGCGTCGCTGAAACCGACCCGCAGGCGGATGAACTCGGGGTGCGTCGTCACCACCAGTACCACGATCGCAATCGCGATCCCGGACATGACGTGAATCGCCGTCTGCCCGCCGAAGGAGCTGGCCAGCGCCCCCGCCAGCAACGCCCCCATGGGTACGGTGGCGCGGTTCAGCAGGTAGATGCTCATCACCCGGCCGCGGATGCGCCGCGGCGCCAGCACCTGGAGCAGCGTTTGGTTCTGCGTCGTGTACGTCACGCTGAATGCCCCGAGCACCACGCCGAGGATGCACGAGACCCACAGCACACTCGACGAGGCGAACGCGAACACGGCGCCGCTGAACAGCAGCGCCCCGATTACCACCGGCAGCCCGTACCCGGCGCTCCGCTTCAGTGAGGCGACGACGAGTGCGCCACCCAGCGCCCCTACGCCGATGAACGACAGCAGCAAGCCCTGCGTGCTCGCGTCGCCATGCAGCACCTCGATCGCGATCAGCGGCATCATGCTGGTGTAGGCCATCGCGAACGTCAGCGGCCCCAGCGCGAGCATGATCAGCGTGCGGATATTCGCCTCGCGTGCCACGAACGCGAAGCCCTCGGTGATCGACTTCAGGAACGGCTCACGCTGCCGCTGAATGCGGTCGGTGTGCGGCTCCGGCACCTGCATCTGGAACGTCCAGATTGTTGCCACGAGGTACATCGCGCCCTGCAGGAAGTACGAGTTCGCCACGCCGAGGCGCACGATCAGCAGCCCCGCGATGCTTGGTCCGAGCACGCGCGATCCGTTGAGCGCCGCCGAGTTGAGTGCGAGCGCGTTCAGCAGTCGCTCATTACCGACGATGTCACTGATCAACGTCTGTCGCGCCGGCTGCTGGAACGCTTGCACAGTGCCGGCCATGAACGCCGTCACATACACATGCCACGGCTCGACCAGCCCCGTTACTACGAGCGCTGCGAGCACGATGTTGAGGATCGCGTTCACGACCTGCGCGATGATCAGCTGCGCCTTGCGCCCTGATCGGTCAGCGAGTGCCCCGGCCGCGATCCCGAAGATCAGCAACGGGAAGCCACGCATCGCTGTCGCGAGTCCGAGCTGGAACGGCGATCCGGTCAGTTGGTAGATCAGCCATCCGCGGGTGATCTGATCCATCCACTGGCCCATGCTCGTGCTGACCTGACCCAGCCAGAGCAGCCGGTAGTCGCGCACTGCCAGTGACTCGAACGTCGTGAAGCGTCGTTTGGTCGGTTCGTTCGCCACGGGATCCCTCGCAGTGCTCGCCCCTGGGGGTCGGGACTGGTTTGAGGCAGCCTATTACGAATGCGCGTCTCTCGCTAGATGGAACGTTAGGGTTCGCGTTCCGTCCCGCTCGAGGCGGCACGAGGCCGGTCACCACCCGGCCATGCGCTACGGCTGAGCCAAGTCATCCATCGCGAGCTGTGCCACGCGCTTGCCGAGGCGGATCGCGTAGTTCTGGCCGCGGTCCTCCGGGTAGATCTGCGTCGTGTTCGCCAGGTACAGGCCCTGGGTCGGCGTGCGCATGTCTGGAATCACCTCGTGGTAGCGGTAGTGGACGATCGGCTGGCCGGCGCGGTCCTTGAACAACCACTTGCCGCGGATCCAGGAGCGGTCGAAGTCCGGGTTGATGCGCTTGATGAACGACTCGTAGCGGTCGAGCACCTGCTCTTCGTTCTCGTCCACGATCGGGTCGCCCGGGTCCGTGTAGTTCGAGAAGTACACGACGTGGTTCCCGCCGTACTCGGAGGGCGATCGGAAGTTGGTCTGCTCCACCGCGACGACGAACGGGCAGTCCGGATCGGTCATCGTCAGCCAGTAGATCGGCGACAGCGGCCGGTCGAGCGCCAGCACGAACACGGTCGCCCACTGGTAGTCGACTTCCGTCAGCTTCTTCGCGTACGCCGCGTCGAGGTCTGGCACCATTCGGGCGAACTGCTCGGATGGCACGGTGCCGATCACGACATCCGCCGCCACATCCTCAGTGCCGCCGTCCGGCAGGCGCAGACGCACGCCGGTGACCTTGCCGTTCTGCGTCAGCACCTGCTGCACCGGGCGTCGAGTTTCGACGACACCGCCGCGCTGGCGCACCGCTGCCCCCATCGCATCGACGAGGCGACCGAACGAGCCCTTGAGGTAGCCCAGTTGCTCCTTGGCGAAGATGCCACCCTGCCGCGAGGCGAAGCGCAGGTAGATCTTGCCCCAGAACCACACCATCGAGACGTCGTCAGCGTGTGGTCCGAACTTCGCGCGCAGCAGCGGTCCCCAGACAGCGTCGTAACCTTCGCGGCCGACGGTCTTGAGGATCCACTCCTTCGCCTTCTTGCCTTCGTACTGCTTCCAGTCGGGCTGGCGCCGCAGCCACAGCGCCGCGAGGCCGAGGCGAATGCGCGTCGCGAACGAGACTGCCGAGAAGCGCAGCAGGTCCATCGCGCCCACGAACGGATAGATCTTTCCCTTCGCGAGGAAGGCTACGCGCGACTCGATCCAATCGAGGTCCTGACCGAGCCCCAGCTCGTGGATCAGGTCGACCACCACCGTGTCCGAGCGGAACAGGTGGTGATAGAAGATCTCGATCCGGCCGCCGCCGATCTCGAACGTGCGGACCTGGCCGCCGATCTCGTCGCTCGCCTCGTAGATCGCCACCTCGTGACCCGCGCGAACGAGGTCGATCGCTGCGCCGAGTCCGCCCACGCCGGCTCCGATGATCACAAACTTCACGGCGTCACCCTCACTCGGTGCTGGCGCTCTGCGCCTGCACCATCGAACTAATCCCGAGGTGTTGTCGCCACAGCAGCGCCAGTCCGGCGATCACCACCGGCACCAGCAGCAATGCGTGCAGCACGAGCACGAACGCCGTGCCCGCAGAAACATCGAGTGCGAACGTCGCGGTCGCAACCTGGCGCGCCACGTACTCCCAAATGCCAACGCCACCGGCGCTGCTCGGCACGACGATCGCGAGGTTCGCCGCTCCGCAGATCGCGAGGTATGCCGCGAGCGGCATGTCGAGGTGGAACGCGAGCCCGACGATTGCGTACATCGACGCTTCCAGCAGCCACGAGATCGCGGTCGTTGCGACCACCGCCGCCCACGGCTTCGCGCCGCGGAGCGAGCTCAGTCCCTGTAAGAACGCCTCAACCAGTGAGCGCACCTTCGGCCGCACGCCGGCCGGCAGCACACCAAGCATTGCGAGGATGAACCGCGTGAATGCCGGCCACAGTGCGAGCAGCACGATCACCACGCCCATCGCCGAGAACGCTGCGCCCATCACGCCCGCGATCCAGCGCGTCAGCGGGTCACTGTGTCCCGCGAGTGCGATCGTCACCGAGAGGAAGAGTGCGAGCACGATGCCGTCGAGGATCTTCTCGACCACCACCGTGCCGAGTCCTGCGAGGCGGCTCGTGCCGTACTGCTCGTGCAGCAGATGCGCGCGCACGACATCGCCCGCGCGTGCCGGCAGCAGGTTGTTCGCGGCGTAGCCGATCAGCAGCAGCGAGACTGCTGCGTTGGTGGGAATGCGAATCGTGGAGTCGAGCACCAACCGCCAGCGCAG
>QWQU01000072.1 GCA_003670735.1 Chloroflexota bacterium
CGTGCCGTTCCTCGCACGTCTCGCAGACGGCATGGGCGCACGAGGTGCACGCCTGCGCGGTCTCGCGAAAGCAATGCAAACAGCGACCGGCCATTGGGCTGCGTCGGTACGGCATAGCTCGAGGTTACCGTGCTTGGGCGGCTACTGCGCTCGCCACACCTTGCCGCTGCCGTCATCGGCCACCGTCGCTAGCGTGGTGCCATCGAACGAGAACGCAGCGAGGCGCACCTTGCCGCCCGCGACCGTGCCGAGCTTCGCGCCGGTGTCGCCATTCCACACAGTGGCGCCGTTGTCGCCACCAGTGACGAGCAAGTGCTGCGGGCCAAACGCGACCGAGCCGATCACGCCCGGCTGCTCTACACGCTGCAGCTCGGTGCCGGACGACGGCTGCCACAGCTGCACGCGGCCCGTCAGCGCACCGCCACTCCCAGCGACACCCGTCGCGGTCGCAAACAGCTGCGAGTCGGGCGAGAAGGCGTACGAGCCGATGAAGTCCTCGAACTGCACTTTCGTGCCGAGGACGTTCGAGGCGACGTTGGCGAACTGCAGCGTGCCTCGAGCGACCCATGCCGCGGTCTTGCCATCCGGCGACACGGTCACGGCGTACACCGGCGCTGCCGTCTGGAAGCCCGAGAGCGTCCCGGACTTCTGGCCCGTGCCGAGGCTATAGATGGCCGCCTCGATCGTGTCGGTGCGGGAAAGCGTGACCTTGTCGCCGAAGAAGTTGCCGCCGCGCACCGGGCCACCGGCCTGGAACGTCTGCAGCGCGGTGTTGCCGGTGATCTCAACCAGACGCACAGCACCCTGTGCATTCGCGACGGCGGCGATGCCCGCATCATGCAGGTCAACGATCGTCTCGGGCTCTTGCACCTCAAAGACCTTCGTCACCGTGCCCTTGGTCGGGTCGACGGCGTCAACGCGGCGCGCGCTCACCGACCACAGCGCACCGCTGCGCGACCAGACGAGCCGCACCGGCTGCGAGACCGTGAACGAGGCTCCCGCCTTCAGGTTCGCGACATTCGAGGCGCCAATCGGCCCCGGAGTCGCAGTCGGCGTAGCCGCGGCGACGGTGTCGGTCGCGCCCGGCGTCGGCGTGCCGGTGGTGCCTCCACCTCTGCTGCAGCCAACGAGCAGCGCAGCGGCAGCGAGGACGGAGATCAGGACAGCAGAGCGAGTGTGAGTCATGCCTCGATGGTCGCATGGGCCGCCAACAGGTGCCTCTGCCACGGGGCTAGCGACCTACCAGCAAGTCAGCGCGGTGCGTAGACTCGCCCGCATGAAGATGTCTCGCTACTTCCTCCACACGCTGCGCGAAGCCCCCGCCGAGGCGGAGACCGCGAGCCACCAGCTCCTGCTGCGCGCGGCGTGCATCGACCAGCTCATGGCGGGCAGCTACACCTACCAGCCGCTGGGCTGGCGCGTGAAGCGCAAGGTCGAGGAGATCGTGCGCGAGGAGATGGACCGCGCCGGCGGCATCGAGATTCACATGCCGGCGCTGCAGCCTCTCGACATCTGGGAGCAGAGCGGCCGCGCCGACGCGCTCGGTGAGACGCTCTTTCGCCTCACCGACCAGCGCGATCGCTCGCTGGCGCTGGGCGCGACGCACGAGGAGGTCGTGACGAAGCTCGTCGCCGACCACGCCCGCTCGTACCGCGATCTGCCGCTCACGCTGTACCAGATCCAGACGAAGTTCCGTGACGAGGCACGACCTCGCGGTGGCCTCGTCCGCGTGCGCGAGTTCACGATGAAGGACGCCTACTCGTTCGACCTCGATGAGGCCGGGCTCGACGTCTCCTACGACGCAATGTTCGAGGCGTACAAGCGCATCTTCGCCCGCTGCGGCGTGCCCGTGATCCCCGTCGAGGCGGACTCGGGCGCGATCGGCGGCAAGGACTCGCGCGAGTTCATGTTCGTCACCGAGATCGGTGAGGACACGATCGTCCGCTGCGACACCTGCGACTACGCCGCCAACACCGAGAAGGCCGAGTTCCGCCGCGTGCCCTCGCCCGAGGCCGCCGCAGCCGATCGCGAGGAAGTCTCGACGCCCGACACGAAGACGATCGAGGCGCTGACGGCACTGCTCGGCGTGACTGCAGCGCAGACCGCGAAGGCCGTGCTCTACATGAGCACCGACCCACATGATGAGTCCGCGCCTGCGCTACCGCTGTTCGTGGTGGTGCGCGGCGACATGCAGGTCAACGAGATCAAGATCCGCAACCACCTCCACGGCCGCGGCCTGCGTGCGATGACGGAGTCCGAGGCCGAGCGCTACGGCATCGTCGCCGGCTATGCCTCGCCGATCGGGATCGATGCCAGTGTGCGCGTGATTGCCGACGTGGCGATCGAGCACGCCTCGAACCTCGTCGCAGGCGCGAACAAGGCTGGCACGCACTTCCGCAACGTGAACTACGGCCGTGACTGGCGCGTGCAGGACGGCGACATCATCGACTGTGCGAACGCCGAGGCTGGCTATGGCTGCCCGCGCTGCGATGGCACGCTCGGCACTGTGCGTGGCATCGAGATGGGCCACGTCTTCCGCCTGGGACGCATCTACTCCGAGGTATTCGGTGCCCGCGTCCTCGACGAGGCCGGCGAGCAGCGCACCGCGGTGATGGGCTGCTACGGCATCGGCGTAGAACGCATCGTCTCCGCCAGCGTCGAGGCGAACCACGACGAGAAGGGCATCATGTGGCCCGCTTCGGTGGCGCCGTTCGACGTGCACCTCGTGGGTCTCGGCCTCGGCCGTGATGCCGACCTCGCCGCTGACGCCGACGCCCTGTACGCGGAGCTCACGGCGGCTGGCCTGCAGGTGCTCTTCGACGACCGCGACGATTCGCCCGGCGTGAAGTTCAACGACGCCGACCTGATCGGCCTGCCGCTGCGCGTCACAGTCTCGAGCCGCAACCAGAAGGCCGGCGTGGTCGAGGTCCAGGCGCGCTCCGCGAGCGAGGCCACCCAGATCGCCCGCGCCGAGGTCGTCGCACACCTGCGCGACACCCACGCGGCGATGCTCGCACCGCTGCGCTAGCTGCACGTAACAGCCGCCGCAAGGCTCGATCGCCTCAAAACGCGCCCATTCGGGCGCGTTTTGGCGTCACTCTCCCGCCCCGTTACCGAAGGGGTGCGAACGTTCACGACCCTTCACCGTTCGTTCACTCAGTCGCGCCCCGGTTTCGCACCGGAGACCTCATAGCCTTGTCTCACCAAGGACGAGGGAGACAGCAATGACGACGGCGGTGGACTTCATGGAACGAACATTTGTCACGGTGCACGTCGCATCCTTCGGCGAGGTGAACAACGTCATGCGCGCCCTGACCGGCCTGCCGGATGTGATCCGAGTGGAGGCCCTGGGCTTCCAGCCCGGCGCAATCCGCTTCGCGGTCGAGCACGAAGGCATCGTCCCGCTGGACTACCGCCTGCGCGACGAGCGCCTGACCCCGTGGAAGGTCGATGGCACCGGCGCGAACCTCGAAGTCTGGGTCGCCTAGCAGCCACCGGTTCGAGGCAACAACAGACCACACGCGAAGGGGCATCGCGATGGCACTGGTGACGTTAGAGCAGGCATTGATCGCGACGTCGGGCGCAGCCGGGGTATTCCTCGTCGCGACCGCATGGGCAGTTGTCACACAGAGCGTTGTGCGGATCGGGCTCGCCGCCCTGGGGGTGGCACTCGTCGCGGGTGTGGCGCTCTACGCCGTCGCCCCGCTCCGCTAGGTTCGAGTTCGCTCCTCGAGCACACCCGCCACGCAGGCCGTCTTCAACCTTGAACCCAGCACATCGTCACGCTGGGCAAGAACCCACCTAGTGGGCCGTCTTGGTCCCGATGCACTCGAAGTTCACGTAGAGGAACATCGGCTCGGGCGTCCGTCCCCACTCCCGCCACGCCGCCGCGATCGACTCCAGCTCCGCAACCGTTGCCACTCCGTACTCGACCGCCTGCCCCGCAAACGCCGAGGTAACCACGCGCTCCGCCCAGGAGTCGCCCCAGTTCAGGATGTCCTCCCGCGCCAGGAACAGCATCGGCGTCGTTGTGACCTCGGTTGCCTCAAAGCCCGCCTCCGCCAGCACCGAGTGCAGCCGCCGCCCCACGTCCGGGTCGGCGCCATTCCGGGCCGCGACGAGGTGGTGCAGCTCCAGCCAGCGGTCGATCCCGGCCGTGCGCGGCCAGTGGATCATTGTCCCGTAGTCGCCGTCGCGGACAGCGAGCAGCCCACCCGGCCGCAGCACACGGAACGCCTCGCGCGCCGCATCTGCGGGGCGGGCGAGGTGCTGCAGCACCTGGTGCATATGCACGACATCGAAGGAGGCGTCCTCGAACGGCAGCGCGTAGACGCTGCCCTCCTCGAACCGCACGTTCGTGACGTCAGTCGTAGCGAGGTGGGCGCGAGCCTCCTCGAGCACCGCCGGCACGACGTCCATGCCAATCACCTCGCCCGGCGCGACGGCGCGCCCGAGGCCGACCGTGATCGTGCCCGGCCCGCAGCCCACATCAAGCAGACGCATCCCGGCGCGCAGCCTCGGCAGCAGGTACGCGGCATCGCGCTCGGCGGTGCGGCGGGCGTGCTGCGCGACGACGGCGGCGTGGTGGCCATGGGTGTAGCGGTCGGCATCGTTGGTCATCGGGACTCCTTCGCCGTGGAGTGTAGCGGGGCGCTGGCTGGCACCCGTTGAGAGGCGCTCCCGTGCCGTGTTATCCTCTGTGGCGTCAGACGGCTCCTTGGTGAGACGTGGGCCGCCCGGCCCGCGTTTTTTTATCTCACTACCGACTGGCAATTCCCGCCGCAGTACCAACTGCATTGGGGGCGAGGCCGACGAGTCGGCGCCGCCCGGAATATGAGGCCGAACGACCCATGAAGAGCGACTTCGTCATCGCCATCGCCCAGCTCTCAGCCGAGAAGAACCTCGACTCCAAGACCGTCTTTGAAGCCGTCGAGGCCGCCATGGCCTCCGCCTTCAAGAAGGACGAGCTCCAGTACGCCGACATCGAGGTGAAGATCGACGTCGGGGACGGTGACATCACCGCCCGCCGCCGTTACCTCGTCATGCCCGACGACGACATCGAAGACGACGAGATCCAGGTCTCGCCAGAGCGCGCCAAACTCCTCGGCTACCCCGACGCCAAGATCGGCGACTACGTCTACGAGGCTGTCGAGGAGTCCGCACAGGCGGGCCGCATCGCCGCCCAGACCGCCAAGCAGGTCGTGCTGCAGCGCCTCCGCGAGGCCGAGCGTGAGGTCGTCTTCGACGAGTTCACCAGCAAGGAAGGCGAGCTCGTCTCCGGCACCGTGCTGCGAGTCGAGCCCGGTCGTCGCCAGATCATCATCGACCTCGGTCGCTCGGAGGCTGTCCTCCCCGCGTCGGAGCAGGTGCGGCCGGAGCACTACCGCGTCGGCCAGCGCATCCGCGTGTACGTCAAAGAGGTTTACCGCGCGTCCAAGGGCCCGCAGGTCGTCGTCTCGCGCTCACACCCGGACCTGCTGCGCCGCATCTTCGAGCTCGAAGTGCCCGAGATCGGTCGTGGCGTGATCGAGATCGTCGGCATCGCTCGTGAGCCCGGCTACCGCTCGAAGGTCGCCGTCATCTCGCGCCAGCACGGCATCGACCCGATCGGCGCCTGCGTCGGCATGCGCGGCGCCCGCATCCAGAACATCGTCAACGAGCTCGGCGGCGAGCGCATCGACCTGATCCGCTGGGATCCGAACCCGACGCGCTACGTCGTGAACGCGCTCAGCCCGGCTGACGTCGTCTCGATCCGCATCGACGAAGAGACCAACACCGCCTTCGTCGCGGTGCCGGACAAGCAGCTCAGCCTCGCGATCGGCAAGGAGGGCCAGAACGCCCGTCTCGCCGCGAAGCTGACCCGCCGCCGCATCGACATCCAGGCCGAGTCGGTGCTCATCAAGGCCGGTGAAGACCTCTACCAGCCGCCCGAGGCGAACATGGAGGCCATTCCCTTGGCCGCCCGCCCCGGTGTGCCGTCGCTGCCGGAGACCCCGCGCGAGCTGCCCGCCTCGCAGGCTGCGTACGCACGTCCGGGTCTGCCCGGCGAGCAGCGCCCTGCTGCCGTGGCCGCCCCGGTGGTCGAAGAAGTCCTGTCGCCCGAGGTCGAGGCTGTTGCGGCCTTCCTAGAGGCTGAGCCCGCAGTCGCCACCACTGCCGAAGCGGCCGCACCCGCTCCGGCTGCACCCGCCGCACCACAGCGCCGCGAGCGCGACGACCGTGGCCCGGGTGGCCTCCGCTTCGGCGACGACA
>QWQU01000073.1 GCA_003670735.1 Chloroflexota bacterium
CACCCGGCGCGAAGGACGTGGCGATCGAGTTCAACTCGCTCTCCAAGTCGTTCAACATGACTGGTTGGCGCATTGGGATGGCGGTCGGTAACCCGACGCTGATCGATGCGCTGCGGCGTGTGAAGTCGAACCTCGACAGCGGTGTGCCGCAGGCCGTGCAGGAGATGGCGATCACCGCACTCGACGGTGGCCCCGAGGCAATCGAGTCGCACAACGCGACCTACGTGCGTCGTCGCGACCGCGCGATCGAGGTGCTGCGCGCGCTTGGGCTGCACGTCGACCCGCCGAAGGCCTCGCTCTACGTGTGGGCGCGCCTGCCGGAGGGTGAGCGCTCCTCGGCGGATTACGCGGCACGGCTGGTCGATGCGACCGGTGTCGTCGTGACGCCTGGCGTGTCCTATGGCCCGGCTGGTGAGGGCTATATCCGCTTGTCGATGACGATTCCCGACGATCGTGTCGAGGAAGGTCTGCGCAGACTCTCTGCTTTCGCGCGTGGCGAGCAGGTGCTCGCCTAGCGCGTGTCACCCACGGCGCTGTCTCGGTTTGCTACGATCCGAGGACAGCGGCTGAGGAGGCTTGCATCCCGAAACGTCGCCCATTCCCCACGTCCGAGGACGCCGCCGTCGGCAACAGCGAAACAGTGGTGCGAGGTCCCCGGCGCTCCAATAAGACCGCGCCCTCCCAAGAGCGTGCCTATCTCGTGGCGCTCGAGCACGGCCAGCGTGGCTTGATGTCCTCGGACGAGTCGCTGCGCGAGCTTGGACGTCTCGTGCGCACGGCGGGGGCAACGGTGGTCGGGCAGACGGTGCAGAAGCGTGAGCATCCGGATCCGGCGACGTACATCGGCTCCGGCAAGGTGCAAGAAGTACAGGCCGCAATCGAAGAGACCGACTACACGCTGGTCGTCTTTGACGAGCAGCTCTCGCCGGCGCAGCAACTGCGCCTTGAGTCCGCGCTGAAGGTGAAGGTGCTCGATCGCAGCGCGCTGATCCTCGACATCTTTGCGAGCAGGGCGCGCACGCGTGAAGCAGTGCTGCAGGTCGAGCTCGCACAGCACGAGTACCTGCTGCCGCGATTGCGCGGCCAGTGGCAGCACCTCGAACGCCTGGAAGGCGCGATCGGATCACGCGGTCCTGGTGAGACACAGCTTGAGACGGACCGACGACTGATCGGCCTGCACATCTCACGACTGAAGAGCCAGATCAAAGACGTCAGTCGACAGCGGGCGTTGCATCGCCGTCGTCGTGAGCGCGACGGTGTGCCGGTGATCGCGCTCGTCGGTTACACGAACGCGGGCAAGTCCTCGCTGCTGCGTGCGCTGGCGGGCGTTGATGTGTTCGCCGCAGACGCGCTGTTCGCGACGCTCGACCCGCTGACGCGTCGCGTGAGCACGCCAGACGGACAGACGTTCCTTGTCACCGACACGGTGGGCTTTATTCAGAAGCTGCCGACGCAGCTGATCTCGGCGTTCCGCGCGACCCTCGAGGAACTCGAGTCGGCGGATCTGCTGCTGCACGTCGTCGATGCGACGTCGCCGGCGATCGATGCGCAGTACGCCACGGTGATGCAGACCGTGCAGGACCTCGGACTTGGCGATAAGTCGATGTTGACGGTGCTGAACAAGGCCGATGGTCTGCTGCTGCCCAATGGCACGCCGGTCTCGTCTGAGTCTGACATCGCGAAGGTCGATATCGTCAGCCCTGCACATGATGGCGAAGACGCACTGCTGGTCTCGGCGACGGAGGGCTGGGGCCTCGACGCGCTGCGCCGCCGACTGACGCTCGACCTGTACGGAGAGCCTGACTCCGCGTACTAGCTCGACACCTCGCTCGCGTCGCGTTCGCACACCAGCGCGGTGTGCTCACCTCGCACGCGTGTCAGCACGACCACCAACGCACGAGTTGATGTGCTGCTCGCCAGCGCGCGATTGAGCCGTCGTTCGAGCTGATTCGTGTCGACCGGCGATCCGCGCCGCACGACGTCCACGCGACCGGCCTCGTGCTCATGCAGCAGCTCGAGGATGCGTCGCTCGGCGAACGCGCACGTTGCGAGCACGCGCAGGCGACGTGCGAACGGTGTGTCGTGCGCCTCGTCCGCACTCAGATACGCAATCTCGTCATCGAGCTTCCATGCGGCGAGCGTCGGCGCGAGCGTGTCGAGCAGTCCCGCGCGTCCCACACTCGGATCGAGGTCGTAGAGATACGCGCCGGGCGCGCCGAGCGGCGTGGCGTGTGTGTCCGGCTCGCCGCTGATGACAACGGCTCCGCCGTTGTCATCGAGCACGGTCGCGGTGCGCCGGCCTCGTGCGAGCGTGCCGAGCCACGCCACTGCTGCGCGCAGACCTCGATCGAACGAGACGAACTCGATCTCCGCGTCAGTTGGCAATGCCTCGAGTTCGATACCGGGCGCGAGCTTGATGCCGGCGCCGTCGGCGGCGCGCCCGAGTGCGAGCGCGCGAGAGAGGGGCGGAGACCACGACTCGGGGCGGAGGCGGCGTTCACCCTCGTCGCGGCGGGCGGGGTCGCACCAGACCGCGTCGACGTGGGCGGGCACGTCCCAGGTGAGCAGGTCGGCGGCCTCGGTGGTGAGGCGCGCATCGAGCGCGCGGACGCTCGCGTTCGCCTCGGTCATGGCGAGGCGGGCGGGGTCGCGGTCCACGGCGAGCACTGGCGCGAACTCGGCGATCGCGAGGGCATCACCGCCCATCCCGCAGCCGAGATCAGCGACATAACGTAAGATCGCGAAGCGCTGCGCGAGATGGCGTGCCACGCGGTGGTCGCTCGTCTGCTCGGCTGCCTGGCGATCGCAGAAGAGCGCAGCGCCATCGGGGAGTTTGGTAGCGGCCGTTTTGCGGCCGCGCACGAGCGAGACGGCCGCACGAGCCTGCTCGGACGTGACGTCGCGGGTGAGGGCACGCAGTGCGCGGAGCTCATCGCTGCCGGCGAGGAGGGCGGTGGCACGCTCGGTAGCTGCGAGGCCCTCGGGCGTACGCAGCCACGCGATGTCCGTGGCATCCATGTGGCTGAGCTAGCGGCCGGGACGGAGGGCGTAGCCCTCGGGGTCCTCGAGCCAGTCGTGACCGGCGTATTCAGCGCGGAGGGCTGTCTCCGCCTCGCGCAACACGCCCGTGCAGCTCTCGCGCACCCAACGGGCGGCACGTGCCTCGCCGACGACCGCGTTGCCGAGGTCGTCGAGCCATGACGCGATGCGCTGGCCGAGCGGCGTCTCGCGCGCGGCCGGCATGAGGTACTCGGCGGGCGGGTGCGATCCCTCGGCGAGCACGCAGCCGAGGCGGGCAAGCGCGCCCGCGGCCTCGCCGGCGAGCAGGAGCGTCGTCTCGGCGGGGCTCTCAACCGGGGTGCGCATCAGCGCGTGGAGCGCGCTGGCGGCCTGCACGTAGAGCGGACGCACGACACGTTCGATGGCATCGGAGGGGAGGCGCGCGGCCGAACCAGACAGCATGTCAGCGCGGTGCAGCGGGTCGTGGAGCGGCTCTGCGTGGCGAATGGTCCAGCGGAACTCGAGGCTCGTGCGGGGCACGCCCTCCAGCACCCGGGCAATGCCCTCGCTCGTGAAGACAGTGAGCTCGTAGCGGCCGCGTGCGGCGGTCTCGTGGTAGCTGCCGCCGGTGACGAGCGGGTCGCGTTGGCGCGGGGGCAGCGAGCGGGCCTCCGAGGCGTCGATGATCATCCAGATCGACGGCGTGCCGAGCGGCGAGGCCCACGCGAGCGCGGGCGGACGTACGAGCAACACGAGCGCGCGCGTGGCGACATCCAGCCACGGCTGCTGCGCCAGCAACGCCTCGCAGTCGGCGCGCGCCTGGGTTCGGACTGCCTCGGTGGCATCAGTCGTCATCGGTTACCTGACTTTGTGCATTGCTCGAACGTGGGGAGGGTGGCTAGCCCTCGGTGCCGGTGCGTTCCGTGACGACCTGGCGGAAATGCGTGATGCGCTCGCCGTCCACGGTGCCATCCTCGTTGGGCTCGAGGCCCTCTCGGGCGAGCGTGAGGAGGGCCGCGGCGCCGCCGTAGGCGACGAACCACTCGAGGCCCTGCAGCACGGCCATGAGCGCGGCCCGGCCGGACTGGCGATGGCGCAGATAGCCCCAGGCGAGTCCAGCGCTCAGCGCGGCGAGGGCGAACTTGAGCTGGCTGCGGTCGTTCATGGGGACGTCCTGCGGTCTCGCCTCGGTGCCCCTGCGGGCGGTGAGCGACCATGCTACGAGGCGTCCTGCATGGCGTACAGCCGAGTCGGGGGACGGAGGCCGCAGCCCGATTCTCCCCCTAGCGTGAGCACGAACGAGATGCCATAGTGCGCGAGGCCGCAGCCCCCACGGAAACGTGTAGACTGCGACCGGCTCGTTCCGACACGACCGGGGGAGGAACACGACTTGCAGGACGTTAAGTATGTAAAGCCGAAGACGCTTCAGGAAGCTGTGAGCATCCTGAAGGACAACGGCCCGACGGCACGGGTGCTGGCTGGCGGCACGGACATCATCGTGATGGCGCGTGAGCGCCGCCGCGACACGTCGCTCTTCGTCGACATCAAGGCGATTCCCGAGATGAACGGGATTCACTTGGACGAGAGCACTGGTCTGACCATCGGCGCCGCGACGCCGCTGTACCTGTGCTACCGCGACCCGATGATGAACCAGCGGTTCCCATCGATCGTCGACTCCTCCTCGCTCATTGGCGGCACTGCCGTCCAGGGCCGGGCGACGCTCGTTGGCAACCTCTGCAACTCCGGCCCTGCCGGCGACAGCATCCCGACGCTCATGGCCATGGAGGGTGTCGCGCACATCCTAGGCCCGAACGGCGAGCGCGACGTGCCCGTCGTGGACTTCTGCACCGGCCCTGGCCGCAACGTGCTGGAGCTCGGCGAGATCGTCGTGAACCTGCACTTCCCGACGCCGCGACCGAACAGCAGCGGCCGGTTCCTCCGCTTCATCCCGCGCAACGAGATGGACATCGCGGTGGTGAACTGCTCCACGAACATCACGCTGGACGCGAACAACGTCGTGACGCACGCACGCCTCGCCATTGGCGCGGTGGCGGCGACGCCGCTGTTCGTCCCGGCGGCCGGTGAGGCCCTGGTGGGCAAGGCGCTGACCGACGAGACCATCGCTGCGACGGCTAACGCCTGCCGCGACGCGGCCACGCCGATCGACGACATGCGAGGCTCGATCCGACAGCGCAAGCACCTGGCTTACGTGCTTGCGGAGCGCACCATTCGCGACGCCGTGCACCGCATTCGCGGTGAGCACACCGAGTGGCACTAATCCGGCTCGCCGGATACCGACCGACGACCAGGAACAGGAGCCTTCATGTCTGAGCGCATGATCATCAACACGACCATCAACGGCGAGGCCATGGAGTTCATGGCGGACTCGCGTGACAGCCTGCTCGAGGCGCTGCGTGACCGACTCGGTCTGACCGGCGCCAAGGAAGGCTGCAACAACGGCAACTGTGGCGCGTGCACCGTCCTGATGGACGGCCGCATCGTGAACTCGTGCTGCGTCATGGTGGCGGAGACCGAGGGTAGCGAGATCACCACGGTCGAGGGGCTGGAGAAGGACGGTCAGCTGTCCGTCATTCAGCAGAGCTTCCTCGAGGGTGCCGCGCTGCAGTGCGGCATCTGCACCCCGGGGTTCCTCGTTGCGACGACGGCGCTGCTGGACTTCAACCCGCACCCGACCGAGCACGAGATTCGCTACTGGCTCGCTGGCAACCTCTGCCGCTGCACGGGCTACGACAAGATCGTCCGCTCTGTGCAGGACGCCTCGGAGCGCCTGGCGGGCGTGAAGAGCTAGTTTCTAGCTCGTTGCTCTCGAATCTTGGTGAAGCGCCCTGCGGGGCGCTTCACTCGTTTCAGGAGACGCGCGATAATCGTCTGGCACAACGACCGCGAGCGACCGGCCGCGGACCCACGCAGTACGTCGTTCGCTGACAGGAGTTCCAGATGGCCACGGTGTTCATTCCTGCACTGATGCGTCCGCAGACCGGTGGCAAGGACCGCGTCGAGATCGAGGGCGCCACGCTGCGCGAGATCGTCGACAACCTCGACAAGGCTTACCCGGGCATGAAGGCGATCCTCGTCTCCGCTGGTGAGATTCAGGACGGGATCGCGCTTGCCGTGGATGGCGAGCCGTCCGAGGTTGGTCTGATGATGCCCGTGCCTGCGGGCTCCGAGGTGCAGATCATGCCGGCGATCGCGGGCGGCTGCTAACCACAGCGTTTCG
>QWQU01000074.1 GCA_003670735.1 Chloroflexota bacterium
CCCGCGCGACCGCACCGCGATCTTCGACCCGTTCTATCGCGTGCACCGTGCTGGTGCGCCGGAAGTGCCGGGGTCGGGCCTCGGGTTGGCCGTGGCGCGGCGACTGACAGAGATGATGGGTGGTCGCATCTGGGCCGAAGGCGTCGAGGGTGCGAACGGCACGCTGTTCTGCATCGAGCTGCTCGGTGCCGAGCTCGACGCACCCGCGTAGCCTCGCGACTCCCGGATGCGCCTCGCCCAACTGTCCTTGACCAACGTGCGCTCGTTTCGGCGGCTCGAACTCGAGCTGTCGCCGGGGCTGCACGTCGTCACGGGCGCGAACGGCAGCGGAAAGTCAAACCTCCTCGAGTCGATCGCGCTGCTCGCGACCGCGCGCAGTCTGCGCACCAGCAATGACGTTGACCTGATCGCGTGGGACTCGCTGCGGGACGATCCACTGCCGGCGGCGCGGATGAGCGCGCGTGTGCATTCGCAGGCCGACGACAACGTGCAGCTCGAGGTGATCGTGAGCGCACGTCAGCCGATGCCCGATCCGCTGAATGCGTCGGCAACGCGGCGGTTCCGGGTGAACGGCGTGGCGCGGCGTGCCTCCGACCTGATCGGGCGGCTACGGGTCGTGCTGTTCTCCGCAGACGACCTCGCGATCATCGAGGGGGCGCCGGCGATCCGGCGGCGGTACCTCGACATCACCATCTCTCAGATCAGCCCCGAGTACGTGCGGGCGTTACAGCGCTACCAGCGCGTGCTGCAGCAGCGGAACAGCCTGCTGCGGGCGCTGCACGACCGTCGCGGACAGCTCGAGGAGCTCGACTTCTGGGATGAGGAGCTGTCGCAGACCGGCGCGGTGCTGCTGACGGCGCGACATCGCGTGCTGCGCGAGTTGAACCAGGGCGCGGGCGAGCGCTACGGGGCGCTCTCGACGCGCGGGGAGCAGCTCGAGGTCGTGCATAAGCCGGCGGTGCCGCCGGAGCTCGCCGAGCACCTCGGTGCAGCGCCGTCGGAGGTGGCCGCGCAGCTACTCGCAGCGCACATCGAGTCGCGACGGCGCGATGTGGCGGCAGGCACGACGCGCTACGGGCCGCACCGCGACGACGTGGCGTTCCTGGTGAGCGGACACGCGGCGTCCTCGGCGGCTTCGCGTGGGGAGTTGCGCGGGATGGCGCTGGCGCTGCGGCTCGCAGAGGTGGTGCTGAGCACGCAGGCGACGGCCGACCCGCCGGTGCTGTTACTGGACGACGTACTGTCGGAGCTCGACGCAGCGCGACGCGCACGTGTGCTCGCAGCGGCGTTTGAGGTCGACCAGGTGCTGATCACCTCGCCGGACCCGGACCGGCCGTCGCGCACGGAGCTGTCAGCGGCGCAGCGCTACCGGCTCGTGGATGGGGCGCTGGAGCCAATCGTCGAGTAGCGGCGCCCGAGCCGCCTCGCGAGCTTGTCTAGCCTCGGGTCAGCAGGACGTTTGGCTCCGGGGCGATCAGTACATTCAAGGCGTTCGAATCGACCTCGAGGGTGATCGGGGTCTCACAGAGGTACTCGCCGTCGATCTGCACGGGCAGCGGCCATTCGGTCTCAACCTTGATGCGTGCGCCGCGGACGTAGTCGATACCACCACCGGCGCGGGCATCGAGGCCACCGCGAGCAGCCCGCAGGGCCATCATCAGGCGATGGCCAATGCCCTCGCCTGAGAACGTACAGAGATCGAGCAGTCCGTCGTCAGCACGGGCGCCTGCAGTGAGCCGTGTCACACCGCCATAGAGCCGCGTGTTGCCCGCGATTAGCTGCAGCAAGGGACCTTCGAGGTGGACGTCATCGACCTCGATGCGCGCCTCCATTGGCTGGAAGCGCGTGCCGACCCAGGCACCGACACCAACGTAGGTAGCCATGCCGAAGATGCGCTTGGCGCGCGAGTTGTAGTGGAGCACGCGCACGGCCTCGGCATCGAGGCCGACACCGCACATCAGCAGGAAGCGCCGGTCGAGGCGCTCGCCGCTGCGAATGCGGCCGAGGTCGATGCGCACACGGCGGGCGTGTGGAATCAGCTTCGCGGCGCCGCCGATGTCGAGCGGGATACCGGCCTCGCGAGCCCAGACGTTGGCGGTACCAGCGGGGAGCACGGCGAGCGATGACTCGGTGTGCATCATCCCATTGATGACTTCATTGATCGTGCCGTCGCCCCCGCAGGCAACGATCACCTCGACGCCCTGACGCGCGAACTTCGCGGCGAGCTCGGTGGCGTGCCCGGCGTACTGGGTCGTCTGGATGTCGACGCCCCAGCCATCAGAGACGAGGTTGTCGAGCATCTCGCGCCAGACGACGTCCTCAGACGGTGCGGAGCGCGAACGAGGGTTGCGAATGACGACGGCGGTGCGTGGAAGCAGCGTCATGAGTCGAGTGTCGCCCGTTCTATCTCGCCGACCGCAGCGAGCGCCATGCGGTGCCCGGCGATCTGATACGGAGAGACCACATCATTGGCACCCGCGGCAAGCATGCGCTTGGCACCGGACTCGCTGGCCGCGCGAGCGATGATTGTGAGGCTGGGATTAAGCGCGCGCGCGGTCAACGCCACGAACGTGTTGCCGGCGTCCGAGTCCGACGCCGCGATCAGCACTCGAGCGCGCTCGACGCCCGCCTCACGCAGCACGGACTCCTCCGTCGCGTCGCCGAGCACCGTGAGGTAACCCAACTCGCGCGCGGCGGACTGCTGCGCCTCGTCGCGATCGATGATCACGAACGACACGTCGCGCTGGTGGAGCTCGTAGGCGATCTCCTGGCCCACACGCCCGAAGCCGCAAAGCACGTGGTGCTGATCCAAGCCTCGAACCCTTCGTTCCTGACGACGGAGCCCGAGGGCTTCCGTGACGTCACCGACCACCACAGCCTCCACGAAGGCGAAGACCGTGTAAAACGCGAGACCGACGCCTACGAGAATGTAGAAGATCGTAAACACCATGCCACTGGTATCCAGTGGCTGCACCTCGCGATAGCCAACGGTCGTGACGGTGGTCACCGCCATGTAGATGGCGTTGAGCGGCGTGAAGCCCTCGACGAGGGCATACCAGGCCGCGCCCCCAAGCACGACGAGGACGAGCGCACCGAGGGACCGCAGAATGCGAGCGGTGGGGCTCAAGCGGTGGGAACGTCCCTTGCTAGGTCAGCCTGCTAGCGACCGCGGATCGAGCTCCGCTTGTTCTGCACGTAATCCACGAGAATGTACTCACCGAGCTTGTCCGGCGTCGTATAGAACACCCGGCCACCATTGATCTTGGCCAGCTGGTTCACGAACTCCTTGAGGTAGTAGTTCCGATCGAGCATGAAGGTGTTGATGGTGATCCCTTCCTGGGTGCACCGCTTCACTTCCTTCAGCGTCTCGCGGATCGTCACCGGGCTCGGCGGGTAGGAGAACTGCGAGCGGCCATGCTCCAGGTGCGCCGTGGGCTCGCCGTCCGAGATCATGATGATCTGACGCGTGCCACCTCGGTGCTTCGCCAGCAGCTTGCGGGCGAGCATCAGCGCGTGGTGCATATTCGTGCCGAGCACGGACTCGTCCCAGCGCACGTAGGGCAGGTCCTGCACCTTGAGCTCGCGCGCGTAGGCCGAGAAGCCAATCACGTAGAGGTTGTCGCGCGCGTACTGCGAGCTGATCAGATTGTGCAGCGCGAGCGCGACCTTCTTGGCCGCCTGGAACGAGCCACGCAGCGCCATCGACCACGAGAGGTCGACCATCACCACGGTGGTCGTCTGGGTGACCTGCTCCGACCGGTAGATCTCGAAGTCGTCGGGCAGCAGGCGCACGGGGGACTGCGGCCCGTCGCGCTCGACGGCGTTCATGATCGTGCGGCCCATGTGCAGGTGGAACGGGTCACCAAACTCGTAGAGCTTCGTGTCGTCGATGCGCTCGCCGTGGCGGCCGGGCTTCGGCAGCGCGTGGTTGCCGATGCCCTGCTTCTTGAGCTGCGTGTAGATCTCGCCCAGCGCGCGCTGGCCGATCTTGCGCATGCCCTGTGGCGTCAGCTCCCAGCCGTCGCCCTTCTTGCGGATGTAGCCAGCGTCCTCCAGCACCTGCAACAGCTGCTGCAACTGCTCGAGCGTCTCAGCTGACTCGTCGCCGAGCAGGTCGCGCAGCTTGTCGAGGTCGACACCCTCGAGGTCGCCGTCGTACTGGGCACGCTCCAACGAGCGCTCCATCTCGTCGATGTCCTGCATCTCGCCCATGAGGTTCATGGCCTCTTGCAGACCAAGCTCCTCGTCGCCGCGGAACGGGTAGGAGGGCGAGCGCTCACGGCCCGGGTTGAGGTAATCGAGGTTCATCGAGAGCTGCGAGAGCTCGCCCTCGAGTTCCGGGTCGCCGAGCTTGTCGGCGAGCAGCGACTGCAGCTGCGAGCGCTGGTCGGCCGGCATCGACTCCATCAGCGACTGCATCGCCTGCATCTGCGCCTGCATCTGCGCGATCAACTCGTCCAGCGACTGCGGCGGGTTCTCGCCGAACATGTCGCCGTACTTGTCCATGAACTGGTCAAATTCCGGCTCCTGCCCGCGCATCTTCTGCACGAGCATGTCGTTGAGGTCTTGGACCATGTCCTTCATGCGCTGCATGTCGCCGTCGGACATCTCCTGGACCATCTTGGAGACGTCGTTGAAGAAGGACTGCGTCATCGCCTGCTTGAGCTGATCCATCAGCTCCTGAAAGCGAGACTGCGCGTCGGGGTTCAGGAACTCGTAGTTCTGGAGCTCCTTCATCTGGCCGGGCGCGTCCGGCGGGAGCTGATCGAGGAAGTCCTTCTTGCGCTCCGCGATCTTGCGCAGCATCTCCTCGAATTGCTGTTGGTCGGACTGGGCGCCTTGCTGGCCCTGCTGACCTTGTTGCCCGGGCTGGCTCTGCGAGCCACTCGAGGACTGACCGCCGCGCTGGGACTGGCTACGCATGCCGGACTGCTGGCCTGACTGCTGTCCGTCCTGCTGGCCGGCGTCCGAGCCGTCCTGACCAGACTCCGAGCCTCGCTGGCCGTCCATCTGGGAGCCATCGCCCTGCTCGCCGCGCGCGCTGTCCTGCTGCGCGCCAGCCTCGGGGCTGCCGTCTTGCTGGCCATTCTGCTCGCCGGCTTCGCCCATGCGGTCGTCGAGCGTGTTGCGCTCGAGGTCGAGGATCTCCTGGAGCTGCTCGCGGATGTCGTCCATCACGCCGCCCATGTCGTAGCGGTCGAGGCGCTCTCGACGCTGCTGGCGGAGCTGGTGGAGCAGGTCACGCAGGCCCTGCATCTTCTGGCCTTGCGGGCTCTTCATGCCGCGCTGCATGAGGTTCCGCAGCGCGTGCTGCAGATCCCCAAAGTTCATCAGGTCATCGGAAAGCGCGTCGAGGACCTCGTTTGCCTCGAGGCCGGGGATGTCCTGCGTGCCGTCCCATTCGCTGTATCGCTGGACGACCATGGGGTGCCTCCTGGTCGATCGCTATCGCCTCGACGCCCGCGCAAGTGCGCGGCGCGAGCTACCCGCGGTAGCGAGCCTGTCCGGACACTGCGTCCTTGTTGAGACGCTTGTTGAGGTGCAGTCCCTCGAGTACGAACTCGACGGCTGCGGCCTGAACCGCAGGGTTGGTGTCCTGAGTGACCTGGGCCACCGCCTGCGGGAGCCCCTCGACCTGCTTGAGCAGGTCCTGGTAGTGCGAAAGCGGCATCGCCTCGCCGGTGTCGACGGAGGTGCCGGCCTTGAACTCGGTCGTAACCGGCTCCAGGTCGGAGATGCTGCAGCGACGGTTAAAGACGGCGACGATCGCACCCTGGATGAGGCGCTCGATCACCTGATCTTCGCGGCCATCCTCGACGGTCTCGAACTCGACCTTGCCCTCGAGCGTGGCGCGAATCGCGGAGAGATCAGAGATGCGCGGGGCGACCTCATGCTCACCCATCGAGATCGCTCGACGCAGCGCGTTCGAGACGAGCGCCTCGTAGTCGGCAACGGAGGCGCGGACCGAGACGCCGGAGCGCTGGTTCACATCGGGCGAGCGGCGCGCGAGGCGCGTGACCTCGGCGATGATTTCGGGCATGTAGTCCGGGACGGTGACGTTGTAGCCAGTCGCCGTGATCTTCGCGGACTCCTGCTCGATGATCCCCATCTCGTCCTCGACGTTGCGAGGGTAGTGGGTGCGGATCTGAGAGCCGTAGCGGTCCTTGAGCGGCGTGATGATGCG
>QWQU01000075.1 GCA_003670735.1 Chloroflexota bacterium
CTTCACCTACATCATCGTCCCGACGGACGCCGCGAGCTGCGCCAAGGAGAAGCCGCTCGTGAACGCCTTCTGGTGGGCGATGCACGACAAGGACGCGAAGCAGATCGCGACCTCGCTCTTCTACGCGCCCCTCCCCGAGAAGGCGCAGCCTCAGGTCGACGCGACCCTGAAGGCCCTCAAGTGCGAAGGCAAGGCGATTCTCCCCGCCTCCTAGCCTGCGATTCACGAGTGCGGGGCGAGCGACGCTCGCCCCGCACTCGAACCACTGCCGACAGCCAGGACCGCGAAGGCAGCGTGCGCCATGGGCAAGATCCTCGTCGTCGAAGACGACCCCGCCATCCTTGAGACCATCAGCTACAACCTGCGACGCGAACAGCACGAGGTGCTGACGGCGACGAACGGCGTCGACGGGTTGAGCACTGCTCGGCAGTGCGAGCCGGAGCTGGTCGTCCTCGACCTGATGCTCCCCCGCCTCTCGGGCCTCGATGTCTGCCGCGCACTGCGCGCAGAGGGCCCCGTGCTCATCCTCGTGCTCACCGCACGGGAGACCGAGGTCGACCGCGTGGTCGGGCTCGAGATGGGCGCCGACGACTACATGACCAAGCCGTTCTCGATGCGTGAGCTGCTCACGCGCGTGGGCGCGCTGCTCCGCCGTGACCGCATCTCTCGCGAGGCCGCACAGGTGGCCGCGCCAGACCAGGGCCGTGGCCGCATCGAGTGCGGGGACCTCATCCTCGACGCCGGTGCGCACGAGGTCCGTCGCGCCGGCAAGCCGCTGGCGCTCCGCCCACGTGAGTTCGAGCTGCTGGAGTACTTCTTCCGCCACCCGGGTCAGGTGCTCTCGCGCCAGATGATCCTCGACGCGGTGTGGGGCTATAGCTACGACGGCGAGAGCCGCACGGTGGACGTCCACGTCCGCTGGCTGCGCGAGAAGCTCGAGGAAGACCCATCGGTGCCGCAGCGCATCGTGACCGTGCGCCACTTCGGCTACAAGTTCGTCGCCTAGGCGCCAGCGAACTTCGAGGCTAGGCCGACTGGGCGTACTGGCTGACCATCGTCAGCGCATCCTCGATATCGAAGGGCTTGGCGAGGTAGCCCGCGGCGCGGGTGACCTCGGCCACCTCGGCCACGTTCTGACGAGCCGACATCACGACGACAGGGACCTCGAGGCCGCGCGAGTGCAGCTCGCCGATCAGCTCTTCGCCGCTGATCCCCGGCATCATCAAATCGAGCAGAATCACTGCGGGGGGAGCGCTCTCCAGCATCTGGAGCGCCTGGGTACCGCCGGACGCCGCGTCGACGTCCCAGCCTTCATCCTCGAACAGGCTCGCCAGCAGACGCAGCACGCCGGCGTCGTCGTCCACAATCAGAATGCGCGACACGGTCGGTGCCCCTCTGGTATCCCCTATCGTCAGTCTAAGGTGGCTATTGCGACAGCGGTCTGACAGTTCACACCAACCCGCTGACAACACCGCTCACGGCGATGTCCGTGTATACGGTTTTGATATGCCGCGCCAGGAAACGTTACGTCGCATACCGAGATCGCATGGAATGATGCCGCGGTCATGACACTCGCCCGCGCACTCTCGCTGTTTTCGGACGCCATCCTCCTGGGCGTCTTCCTCAGCACGTTCATCGCCGCGATCCGCACTCGACGTCAGGCGACGATCGATATCGCGCTGTTCTTCGCTGCTGGTGCCACGATCGTCGCGATCAGTCTGATCTGGCCGGGGCGCCCGATCGCGGCAAAGTTCACGGCCGTCTTGCTGCTGGCCTGGCCCGTGCTGCTGCTGCGCATCGTGCACGACTTCACGCGCGTCGCTCCCGTGATGATGATCGCAAGCGTTGTGAGCTTCGTTCTCTCTGTCGCTGCAGTGCTGCTGATGCCTGCCCCACTGCCCGGCGGCGTCACGCTCGCCATCCTCGGCTACATCATCATCTCGAACCTGTACGCCACGGCTCGCTTCGCCGACCGCGCGCGAATCGCACAGGGCTCGCGCAAGCGCCGCAAGCAGGCGGTCGCCGTAGGAACGACGTTCCTTGCGCTGTTGTTCGTGGTCGCTGGCGCGAAGACGTTCATCCCCGGCTCGCCAGACATCTACACGCTGCTCACGACGATCTGCT
The DNA here is from genome assembly GCA_003670735.1 of Chloroflexota bacterium. Classification (GTDB taxonomy): domain Bacteria; phylum Chloroflexota; class Dehalococcoidia; order UBA2979; family UBA2979; genus RH-chloro-G1. The sequence goes on from QWQU01000075.1 coordinate 2,125, forward strand.
CGCTCGGCGTCACGATCGGCTACTTCCTCGGCTTCGCGCCCCCGGCGCTCCTGCGTCGAGGCTGGCAGTACCCCGGCGTCGTCACCTTCATCAGCACCCTGAACCGCGCCGCCGGCTCGCACAGCCTCAGCGAGCTGGTCGGTAGCATCGAAGGCGGCCTCTCGGTCGCCTTCGGCACACCACGCGCGGCGATCGCGCTGTGGGATGCCGAGAACGAACGCCTCGTGCCGCCCGCACTCGGCCAGCCGCTCTTCAGCGGCGAGCAGGCACGTTCGAGTCTCGGCTACCGCGCCTTCATCGAGCGCCGCCCGATCTTCGTCGACGATGCGTCCACTGTGGATCCAGCTAACCGTGAGACCTACGAGCGCAACCACATCACCGCGCTGCTCACCGCTCCGCTGATCGTCGGCGGCACCCCGATCGGCGCCGTGATGCTGTTCGGCGACACCCCGCCGCTGTTTGCTGAAGACGACATCTCGACACTGACCGCGCTCTCGGCGCCCGTTGCGGCCACGATTCAGAACTGGCAGCTCACCGAGGAGCGCGCTGCCGCAGCAGCGTTCGAGGAGAGCCTCGCACTCGAGCGTGACTTCCTCGCCGCCGCGGCCCACGAGCTCCGCACCCCACTCACGAGCATCCTCGGTGAGGCGCAGTTGCTCGGACGCCGGCTCGCCGCAGACGCCATCGACCGCGCGCGAGACAACGCGACGCACATCACGCTGCAGGCCACACGTATGCGCGACCTCGTGAACGACCTGCTCAGCGTCGCACGCGACTCGTCAGGCTTCGTCGATGAGCTCGAGGACGACGACGTCTTCGCGATCGCGAACGCGATTGGCCACGACTTCCCGAACGTGCGCATCGAGGGTGAGCCGACCATCGCCCCCATCGACGGCCGGCGCATGGGCCAGGTCATCCGCAACCTGCTCGACAACGCGAGCAAGTACAGCCCCAGCGGCACTCCGATCGACCTCCGCGTACACCGCGTCCTGGATGAAGTCGTGATCGAGGTTGAAGACCGCGGCATCGGCATCCCGGTCGCGGAGCGCACCCACGTCTTCGAGCGCTTCGTGCGCGGCGCCAGCACCCAGCACAGTGAGACCGAGGGCATGGGCCTTGGCCTGTACCTCTGCCACCGCATCATCACGGAGCATGGCGGCACCATCCGAATCGAAAGCGGTTCGGAGGGCGGCAGCCTCTTCATTATTTCGTTGCCAACGTCGCGCGCCGATCAAGACGTCGACGAACTGGGCATGTCCGTGCCAGCACCTCGGGAGCTCCAGCCCGAGGTTGCTGGCACAACTCAAACCTCGTCAGCAGAAGCTGCGGCTGCGCCGCTCGCCTAGCTCGCGTTTCGCCGAGCTCGGCTCCCCGTTTCCGGCAGCCATAGACATCCGACGGTAAACAGCAGCGGCAGCGCCACCAGCGTCAGCAGCCCGGCGTGCAGCGATCCCGCCGCCACCGCGACCTGCCCCACGAGCACTGGCCCGAGGATGATCCCGATCCCGAGCAGCGCATTCACCAGCGCCTGCCCCACTGCCACCTCGGTCGGCCGAATCCCCGCCAGCTCGAACGGAATAGAGGTCAGCACCGGGAACGGCAGCCACGCGAAGTAGCCCACGAGGAACACGACGCCCACCAGCCACGGCACCGGCAAATCCGAGAACGCAAGGTAGTACAGCGGCGGGAGCACCAGCCCGGCCGGCCAGATGAACACCTTGCGTAGCCCGATGCGGTCCGACAGCAGCCCCGATGTGAGGTTCGCGAGCAGTCCCGCGAGCGGCAGCGCCGCCGTCACCGACCCCGCCACGATCAGGCTCATCCCGCGGTCATCCGCGAGGTACTTCGGCAGGAACAGGATGCTCGAGGTGTACGCCGTGCCGCCGCCCACGGTCGCGAAGCCGAGGATGTAGAACTCGCGTCGGCGCAGCGCCTCGAACCCTCGTGACGGACTCGATACTGCGGACGCGAGTGGGCGCTCGCGCGCCGTGCACCACCACAGCACAGCAGCAGCGAGCGAGAGGCAGCCCACGACGATCATCACGCCGCGCCAACCGCCCAGCGCGCCAGCAACGAGCGGGATGCCGAACAGCATCGCGCTCTGCCCGACCGCGGTCATCGCATTGCCGATGCCCCACACCGTCGCCAGCTCGCGCGGTGGAATCCAACGCGAGCGCATCAAGCTCGCCGGCACCTGCGACAGCGAGAACCCAAGCGAGAACACAATCTGCGCGACGAACAGCACGACGTATGACGAAGCCCACCCACCCGCGATCGGCGCGAGGCCGATCGAGAGCAGCAGTAGTCCATACAACCGCGTTGGCGCGAAGCGAATGATTAGGAAACTTGCGGGGAACACGAGCAGCTGCCCGGCGAACCGTGCCGATCCGAGCCAGCCCGCCTCAACCGTCCCGAAGTCGAGGTCAGCCTGGAGGCGGATCAACAGCACGCTAATCGCTGTTGGCATCCCCTGCGTCAGGATCTGATGCAGCCACAGCTGCGAGACGATCACCCAGCGATAGGACGACGGCGCATCAACAGGCGCAGCGGCCTCAGCAGCGTTCGAGGTAGTCACAGGCGCTGCCCCCCAGCAGTCGGAGCAGTCTACCCGACGCCTGTGTAGCGGCGACCGCCAGGACTCGAAGGTTCGAGGCTTGCCACGAATGATCGCCCGGCTGGGCAAGATCCACCGAAGGTGGTCAACCGACGGTGTGCTTCTTGTTGTGCACGTAGTCCAGCAGCACGTACTTGCCGATGTCCTGCGCTGAGCCGAAGAACGCACGGCCTCGATTGATGCGCGCCATGTTGCGCATCAGGTCACCCGTAGCCGGATGGCTATCGAGGATGAACGTGTTCAGCGTGATGCGGTCTTGCGTGCAGCGCATCACCTCGCGCAGCGTCTCCTCAGTCACATCGGGGATGCGCTTCAGCCCCGTCACGGGGTCGATCACGGCCTCGTCATCGTCGTCCCACGAGGAATATGCCGTCGTCGGCTCGCCATCGGTGATGAACACGATCTGCTTCGTGCCGATGTGATGACGCGCGAGGGTCTGACGCGCCTGCCGCAGCGCCTGCTGGAAGTTGGTGCCGCCGCCGTACTGCACCCAATAGGAGTCGAGCAGCTGCTCCGGCTTGAGCGAGAGCACCACGTACGAGAACGCGATGATGTAGAGGTTGTCCTTCGGATACTTCGAGCGGATCAGCGAATCGAGTGCGATCGCGATCCGCCGCCCCGCCTGGAACCGCCCGCCCTGCATCATCGAATAGCTCATATCGAGCATGATTACCGTCGAGCACTGCGTCAGCGCGAGCGTCGGTCGCACCTCGAAGTCATCGGCAGTGACGCGCACAGGCGTCGTCGCGCCATCTCGCAGCACGGCATTCATCACCGTGCGGCTCGTGTCCACGAGCCCGAAGGCGTCGCCCCATGCGAAGCGCTTGGTCTCGTCCCCTGGTTCGAGGCCCGCGCCGCGTCGCGTCAGCGTGTGGTCGCCCGCTGGCGCGGCATCGACGTTGCCGAAGATGTCTTTCAACGCGTGCTCGCCCACGCGCCGCATCGCACGAGGTGTGAGCAGCAGCTCGTTGCCCTTGCGGCGGATCAGCCCGGCGTCCTCCAGGACGCGTGCGACCTCCTGCATGCGCTCGGCCATCCAGCGCGCTTCCTCGCCGAGCAGCCGCTCGATCTCAGCGAGGTCGAGGCTGGTGACGTCATTCGTGCGCTGGGCGTAGCGCAGCCGCCGCTCGAGCGCCTCGAGGTCGTTCAGCTCGCTCATCACGCGCAGTGCGTCCTGCAGTGACAGCGAATCGGGCCCCATGAA
>QWQU01000076.1 GCA_003670735.1 Chloroflexota bacterium
CAACATCGACGCGTGGCCGATCTGCCTCAACACCAAAGACACCGACGAGATCGTCAACATCGTGAAGGCGATTGCCCCCGGCTTCGGCGGCATCCTCCTCGAGGACATCTCGGCACCCCGTTGCTTCGAGATTGAAGAGCGCCTCAAGCAGGAGCTCTCGATTCCCGTCTTCCACGACGACCAGCACGGCACCGCCGTGGTCGTGCTCGCAGGTGTGATCAACAGCCTCAAGATCGTGCAGAAGCGCCCCGAGGATCTGAAGGTCGTGCTGCTCGGTGTCGGCGCTGCCGGTGTCGCCTGCGCGAAGATCCTGATGAACTTCGGCGTGAAGAGCGTGATCGGCTTCGACCGCACCGGCGCAATCTACGAGGGACGCACCGAGGGCATGAACCCCGCCAAGGAGTGGTTCGCCCAGCACACCAACCGCGAGGGCTTCGATGGCTCGCTCACCGACGCCATGGTCGGTGCCGACCTGTTCCTTGGCCTGTCCGGCCCGCGCACGGTGACCCCTGACCAGGTCGCCTCGATGCACAAAGACTCGATCGTGATGGCACTGTCGAACCCGGAGCCCGAGGTCATGCCTGAGCTCATCCAGGGCAAGGCGCGCATCATTGCCACCGGCCGCTCGGACTACCCCAACCAGGTCAACAACGTGCTCTGCTTCCCCGGCCTGTTCCGCGGCGCCTTCGACTCGGCCGCGACGCAGATCACCGAGGAGATGAAGATCGTCGCCGCTCGCGCGATCGCAGAGACCATCCCCGACAACCAGCTCAGCGAGGACTACATCCTCCCCTCGGTCTTCAACCCCGAGGTCGCTGAGCGCGTCGCTGCCGCTGTTGCCGCCGAGGCGATTCGCGCCGGCGTCATCCGCGAGAAGGGCTCGCGCGTCTTCATCTAGTAGACGCACTCGTCACGCACAAAACGAAGCCCGGCCATTGGCCGGGCTTCGTTGTATCTCGAGGTATGCGACTCAGCCGGTACGCAGCGACACCGACACCACTCGCGCCAACCGTCGTGCCGAGGTGCGGTCATACGGCACGACCAGGCACAGCGGCCCGTCGTCCCCCAGCGTCGAGCCATCACGCTCGCTCGCCAGCAGCACGGCTGCCTGGTGGTACTCCGGCCCGACCTCGGACGCCGCGAGCACGACGTACGAACCATCGTCCGAGGTGACCACCACGATCAGCTGCGCCAGCTCCTCGCCGTCGCGCATGGTGAACATGCCTGCGTCCGCGAGCAGGTCATGGAGCGGCACACCACTCCATGCAATCGCGCCGTCGCCTTGTTCCGTCGTGACTGAGTGCGACTCGTGACCATCGAGGCCGTGGCGGCCCGGCGCACGCAGGTCGCCACCGATCGCGACGGCGCTGGCCGGTGTGCCGAGCGCTCCCGCATGCGCCGTGTGGTACTCGATGCCGGTCACGCCGAGCAGCGACCGCGTCCCCTCGCGTGCCACGACGAGACGGACGCCGACGCGCAGTGCTTCACCGTCCTGCGTCGTCGCGAGCAGGATCGGCCGCGGCGAGACACTTGGATCAGCCTCGGCCAGCCCGACGGTGATGCGAGCGCCATCCGACGCGGTGATCACGAAGTAGCCGTGCTCGATCGACGGTGCGTCGAGGAGGCCCGCAGCCTGCGCGTACGCAAGCAGCGATGCGCCGGTGTAGTCGCGCTGCCGTCCGCCGAGGCCGAACGTGGCATGTTCGACTGGCAGTGACGCGATCACCGAGACGATGCGGCTGGTGGTCTCTGACGTCACGAGTTGGCGTGCAACCTAGCCGTAGCGTTCCTCGATCCAGGGGTCACCGTGCATGTGGTAGCCGTACATCTCCCAGAAGCCTGGGCGGTCTTCATTCATGAACTCGATGCCACGCACCCACTTCGCGCTCTTCCAGAAGTAGAGCTTCGGCACGATGCCGCGCAGCGGACCGCCATGGTCCGCAGAGATCGGCTCGCCGTTGCGCGTGTGCGCGAACAGCACCTCGTCACCCATCAGCTCCGAGATCGGCACGTTGGTGGTGTACCCGCCGTAGCAGTGGAACATCACGTGCGTCGCCTCGGCGCTCACCTGCGCCAGCGCCATCACGTCACGGAAGCGCACGCCCTCCCACTCGTTGTCGTAGGACGACCAGGTCGTGACGCAGTGGATGTCCGAGACATCCGTCGTCTGCGGCAGCGCCATGAACTCATCCCAGCTCAACGTCATCCGCTGCGCGACGAGGCCGAAGATCTCAAACTGCCACGTGGCCAGGTCGATGCGAGGGTTCCCGCCGTACGTGAGGACTGGCCAGCCCTCGGTCAGACGCTGTCCCGGAGGCAGCCGGGGTTCGCCAAAGGGTGGTCGCGCAGAGCGCCCAGAATCGCTGGTCATCACAGAAGCCTTTCGCCGGTCGCGAGAGATACCGATGGTACGCCTGCGGCCCGTCGGACGATCCCTCAGGCGATCCCAGCGGCAGGCTCCGGTACGATGGATCGCATGGACTCCCCCATGACCGCCGCTCCATCACGCCAGCCCGCTGACGCGCGTCGCATCGCGATCGCGCTGGGCATCGCCGCGATTGTCGTGCTGATCGACCAGGTGACGAAGGCGCTCGTGCGTGACGCACTGCCCGAGGGCACAGCTTGGCCGTCGCTCGATGCATGGCTGGCGATCTCGCACTTGGAGAACTCGGGCGCGGCGTTCGGGATGCTGCAGGGCGCGCAGGCGTTCCTGCTCGTCGTCACCGTGCTCGGCGTCGCCGGCGTGTTCATCTACCTCTGGCGCTTCCCGCCGAGCCAGCCGCTCTACTTCACGGCGCTCTCGCTGATTCTCGGCGGTGCGATCGGCAATCTGATCGACCGGGCGGCTAAGGGCACCGTGACTGACTTCATCGATCCGGCGTATTACCCCGCCTTCAACATCGCTGACTCTACGATCGTCTGTGGCGTCGCCACCATCCTCGTGCTCTCGTTCCTTGAGGAGCGACGGCAATGACCACTGAGGCTGCTCGTCGCTTCACTGCCACGAGGCGTGATCGCCTCGATCGCCTGATCGCGGAGGCAGTGCCGGAGCTGTCGCGCTCCCAGGCTCAGCGTCTGATCGAGCGCGGGCATGTGCAGGTAGCGGGCGCCCAGGCAACACGCGCCGCGCTGCTGATCGAGATCGACACCGATGTCGAGGTCACGCTCCCGCACAACGAGATCGACGAAGCCGCTGCGATGGTCCCGATGGAGATCATCTATGAGGACGAGCACGTCCTCGTGGTGAACAAGCCCGCAGGCATCCTCGTCCACGCGGTGCCGGGTGTGCCTGGCCTCTCGATTGTCGATGTGATGCGCGCTCGCTACCCAGAGGCGCGTGACCTGCGCGAGGGTGATTACCGTGCCGGTGTGGTGCATCGCCTCGACCGCGACACGACCGGCGTGCTCGCATACGCAAAAACTGACATTGCGCGCGACACGCTGAAAGACCAGTGGCGCGCTCGCGAGACCGAGAAGCACTACGTCACGATCGTCGAAGGTCGCGTCGAGCCGATCGCTGGCATCGTCGACGCCGAGCTCGGCCCGGACCCCAACGACGGCCGTCGACGCGCAGTCGTCGAGGAGGGCGAAAACGCCTACTCGGAGTACCGCGTCCGCGAGCAGTACGGCAACGACCACGCGTTGCTCGATGTCGAGATCCGCACAGGGCGCACGCACCAGATCCGCGTGCACCTGGAGGCGATCGGTTACCCCGTGATGGGCGACTCCCTCTACGGGAAGCGCTCGGAGTACATCGGCCGCCAGGCGCTGCACGCTGCCAAACTCGGCTTCCGCCTCCCCAGCACTGGTGAGTACCGTGCGTTCGATGCTCCTATTCCGACAGACATGCAGCGCGTGATCGACACGCTGCGCACGCAATACACCGACGACAGCAAAGGCCCCCAGCAATGACCGTGCGTGTGCGTTACGCGCCCAGCCCCACCGGTGAGCCGCACGTCGGCAACGTCCGCACCGCGCTCTGGAGTTGGCTGCATGCGCGCCGGCACGGCGGCGTGTTCTTCGTGCGCATCGAAGACACCGACCAGACTCGCCTCGTGCCTGGCTCGGAAGGCCGCATTCTCGAGTCGCTCCGCTGGCTTGGCATGGACTGGGACGAGGGCCCGGACATCGGTGGCCCCTTCGCGCCGTACACGCAGTCGGAGCGCCTGCCGCTGTATCAGGCTGCAGCCGCTGCATTGCTCGAGTCCGGCAACGCGTACCGCTGCTTCTGCACGCCCGAGCGACTCGAGGAGCTCCGCAACTACCAGCGCGAGAACCACATGCCGCCCGGCTACGACGGCCACTGCAAGTCGCTCCTGCCCGATGAGGCCGAGGCGCGCGCCGTCACTGGCGAGCCCAACGTCGTGCGCTTCAACGTCCCTGACGAAGGCAGCACGACCTTCACCGACCTGCTGCGCGGTGACATCACCGTTGAGAACGTCACGCTGGATGACTTCGTCATTCTCAAATCCGACGGCTTTCCGACGTATCACCTCGCGCACGCGGTAGACGACCACGCGATGGAAGTCACGCACGTCTCCCGTGGTGACGAGTGGATCCCATCGGCCCCGCGACATGTGCTGCTCTTCCGCGCGCTCGGTTACGAGCCGCCGATCTACGTGCACACCTCGATCATCCTCGCGCCCGGCGGCGGCAAGCTGTCGAAGCGTCATGGCGCCAAGGCGATCCTCGAGTACCGCGACGACGGCTTCCTGCCGGAGGCGCTGTTCAACTTCCTCGCGATCACCGGTTGGTCCCCCGACGGGACGACCGAGGTGATGACGAAGGAGCAGGCCGCCGCGGTCTTCGACTTCGAGGACCTGAACGCGCATCCCGCGACCTTCGACGTCGAGAAGCTCGAGTGGCTGAACGGCATCTACCTGCGCCAGATGTCCCTCGCCGATTTGTCCGAGCGCTTCGCACAGCAGCTTGAGCGTGACCTGCCCCCCGAGGTGCCGCGCCCGCTCGACCGCGCATTCGTCGAGGAGATCGCACCGCTCGTCCAGGAGCGCGTGAAGCTGCTCCCTGAGGTCACGCCGCTCGTCGACTTCTTCTTCGCCACTGAACTGCCCGCACCCGATCGCGAAACCGTGCTCGGCAAGCCCTTCCGCGAGCGCCCCGAGGCTGCTCGTGCCGCCCTCGACGCCGTGGTCGCTGCCCTCCGCCCGCTCGAGCTCTGGGAGCCGGCAGCCATCGAGGCGGCCCTGCGTGCGACCGCGGAAACGTCCGGCGAGAAGCCTGGCGACCTCTTCATGCTCTGCCGCGTCTCGGTGACCGGGAAGTCCGTGACTCCTCCGCTGTTCGAGACCATGGCGATCGTCGGTCAGGAACTCAGCCTGGCCCGCCTCGAGGCTGCAGCTGGTGTCGCCGGGAGCGCCTAGGCCTTTCCGGTTAGACCACACTCGCGTGGTTTGCTAGGGTACGTATCTGCCGTTGGGGACTCGTCTAAAGGTAGGACAGCTGATTCTGGATCAGTCAGTCGAGGTTCGAATCCTCGGTCCCCAGCCACTTCACTCACATGACCGAACCCATCTCCTCTGACCCGCTAGTTGCACCATCCGCCGAGGCGCTGAGCCGGGCTGACCGTGCCTTCGTGCTTGCCTCAGGTGAGCCGGTGGTCGCCGTGCATGCCAACGAGACGCACTGGTGGAACAACGGCTCGTTCGCGCTACCGGTGCTCGGCGCCGTGGTGTGCCTTGCGGTTGGGCTCGTCGCACATATCACTGAGGCGATCGGGTTTGGGCTGTTCCTGGGTGCGATCGCGCTGCTCATGCTGCCGGTGGTGCTACTGACCTGGCGAGGCAGTGCGACCTCGATCGTGCTCACAGCAGAGCGGGCGCTCGCACTGCACAACGGCAAGGTGCTCCGGGATGTGCCGTGGGCCGAGGTGCACCTGATCGACCGCGTCGACACCCTCGGGAACGTGCGCTG
>QWQU01000077.1 GCA_003670735.1 Chloroflexota bacterium
ACGAGCGCAGGGTCGTCGCGCACCGTGTCCGCGTGCGCGAGATACGTCAGCCCGAGCGTCGAGACGCCATAGTCAGCGGGGTCGAACACCGTGATGTTCGTGCCCGTCTTGCGGATCGCGTAGGGCTCGTTGCTCAGGAACACGGGATAGACATCGACCGCTCCCTGCACGAACACACGAGGATCGAAGCCGACGCCCTGCAGCTTCACATCGGTCTGCGACAGCCCGACACCAGCGAGCATCGCCTGCAGTTCCGCTGGTACGACGCCCGACTTGATGCCGACGGTGCGCCCCTTGAAGTCGGCCGGCCCCTTGATCCCCGAGTCCGCCTTCGCGACGTAGCCCTGGTCGCCTCGCTGGCCCCAGAGTGCGACGGCGCGCACGGGCAGGTTGTCCGCGTAGCGCAGCACCGCCTGTGCGCCGGTCGCCGTCGTGAACTGGATTTCCTTTGCCAGCAGCAGCTTGAGGTGCTCGTCCTGCCCGGCCGCATGCTTGATCGCGACACGCAGCCCTTCCTCCGCGAAGTAGCCCTTGTCCTGCGCCACGTACGCCGCCACGAACGCGAGGTTCGCCTGCGGCCGGAAGCCTGCCATGAACGTGACGTCACGTAGCGGTCGAGGTGTGCCCGTCGCGCTCGCGTTGGCCGCAGTCGTGCGCGGTGCACCGCCAGTGCATGCGCCGAGCAGCAGCGCCGCGAGCGTGAGTGCCCCGATCAGTCGTAGTCGCTGCACGTTGTCTCCTCGATGCCTACGAGATCTCAGCGGACTCGTGCCACCACAGCACGCGCCGCTCGATGAATGACACCAGCGCCGTGAGCGTCACCGCGATCACGGCCAGTACGACGACCGCGGCAAACAGCGAGGCCGTGTCGAAGTCACTGTTGGCGATCAGGATGATCAACCCGATCCCGCCGTCCCCGGACATCCACTCGGCGACGACCGCCCCGATCAACGACAGCGGGATGCTGATCTTGAGCGCCGCCACTACGTATGGCAGCGACGAGGGCACGCGCAGGTGCCAGAACGTCTGCACCGGCGACGCGTCGAGCGACCGGAAGACATCGAGGGTTGCCGGCGGCACCGAGCGAAGCCCGGTCACGGCATTGACCAGCATCGGGAAGAACGTGATCAGTGCCGCGATCAGCACCTTTGGTGTTGCCCCGAACCCAAACCAGATGATCAACAGCGGTGCCACCGCGATCACCGGCGTCACCTTCACCAGTAGCGCGAGCGGGTACAGCGCGCGCTCGAGTGCGCGCGAGTGCGCCATCACCACCGCGAGCGCGAACGCCGTGCCTGCGCCCACCGTCAGCCCACCCACGGCCTCCAGCAGCGATCGCAGTCCCGCACTCGCAAACCTCGAGGGATGCGCGATCAATGCCTGCGCAATCGCGCTTGGCGCGGGCACGATGTAGTCGGGTACTGCGCTCACGCGCACCGCCGTCTCCCACGCCACGATCGCCACGAGTGCCGCGATCAGCGGCGGCAGCAGTGCGCGCAGCGATGGCCCCGCGCTGCGACGTCGCGTTTGAGTCGCACCTGATCGCTTTGCGCGCGCCGAACCCTGTTCGAGTTCGCGTGTCATGAGTGCGCCTCAGCCGGCACGCGTCCCAGTGCCATGCGGATCTCGTGGACATACGCATTGAACTCGGGCGAGTCGTCCGCACGCGGATCACGCGGTCGAGGCAGTGCAATCGAGATGTCGGCCACGACCCGCCCCGGCGCGGCGCTCATCACGACCACGCGGTCCGAGAGCAGCACGGCCTCGCGGATCGAGTGCGTCACGAACAGCACCGAGACGCGCTCGCGCTCCCAGACGCGCAGCAGCTCGACACACAGATCCTCGCGCGAGAGCTCGTCCAGCGCGCCGAACGGCTCGTCCATCAGCAGGAGCTGCGGCTCGTGCACCAGCGCGCGGGCCAGCGCGACACGCTGCCGCATCCCGCCCGACAGCTCGCGAGGTCGATACGCCGCGAATTCCCCCAGCCCGACCCGTTCGAGTGCGCCTCGGGCGCGCTCGCCACGGTCGCCGTCATCGCCGGTCAGCTGCAGCGTCAGCGCGACGTTGTCCTCGACGCTGCGCCACGGCAGCAGTCCCGGGTCCTGTGCCACGAGGCCGATCGAATGGGCGCGCCGCGCCGCTGCCGCCGTCCCGCCCAGCACCAGCACCTCACCGTGCTCTGGCTGCAGCAGCCCGCCGACGGCCCGCAGCAGCGTGGTCTTGCCGCACCCGCTCGGCCCTACCAGTGAGACGAACTCGCCCGCGCCGACCGTCAGCCCGATCCCGTCGAGCGCGACCAGCCCGTCCCCGTCGGGTGACGGGTAGCGGTGTGCCAGGCCTCGGACGTCAATCGCTGGGGGCGCCACAACCGCCGCCATTCCACGCCGCGCGGCGGTTGCCGGGCCGCAGGGTCACTCGTACGCTCGGGTGGCCATTGTAACTGGCGTATTGCTCTAGCCGAACCGAGGGCACATGTCGTACACAGTCGCCGTCGTAGGCGGGACCGGCGAGGAAGGCCGCGGCCTCGCTGCCCGTCTCGCTATCGCAGGACATCCCGTGGTGATTGGCAGCCGCGACGCCGCGCGCGCCTCGACCGCCGCGTCCGAGGTCGCCGCGCTCGTCACCGCCGCCGGCCACACCGTCGATATCACTGGCGCCACGAACGACGATGCCGTCGCCAGTGCCGATCTCGTCCTCATCACCGTGCCGTTCGAGGCGCACCGCGACACGCTCACGGCCCTCGCGCCCGCGCTCGCTGGCAAGACTGTGATCGACGCCGTCGTGCCGATGCGCTTCGAGCGCGGCCCCCGCCCCGTGGACGTCGAGGAAGGCTCCGCCACGGAGCAGGCCGCAGCGATCCTCGAAGGCATCACGGTCTGCGGCGCGTTCCACAACGTCGCCGCCGCCTCGCTGCTTGATCTCGCGCACCCGCTCGATGACGACGTGCTCGTCACCGGTGATGACGCTGATGCAAAAGCTCGAGTGCGTGCACTGGTCGATGAGGTCGCAGGCCTGCGCTCCGTCGATGCCGGACCGCTGCGCTTCTCACGCTTCGTCGAGGGGCTCACGATCCTCCTCGTTGGTGTGAACATTCGCTACAAGGCGCGCGGCGGCGTGCGCATCTCCGGGCTGCCGCAGTGAGCGCACCCGAGGCGCGGTTCATTGGCATCACCGGCATGCCGATGGTGCAGGACGGCGATGACCTCGCCGCGCAGATCTTCGAGGCCGCTGCAGCCCAGGGCACGCCGCTCGAGGCGAACGACGTGCTCGTTGTCACGCAGCGCGTCGTCTCCAAGGCCGAAGGGCGCGTGCTCCCGCTCGATGCGTTCGAGCCGACCCCGTTCGCGCTGCAATGGGCCGAGCGCTGGGGCCACGATGCGCGACAGGTCGAGGCCGTGCTGCGCGAGTCCACGCGCATCGTCCGTCAGGCCCGAGGTGTGCTCATTACCGAGACCCGCCACGGCTTCATCTGCGCCAACGCCGGCGTCGACGCCTCGAACGTCGGCGGCGAGGACCTCGTCTGCTTGCTGCCGATCGACCCCGACGCCTCCGCAACTGCCCTGCGCGACGCGGCTCGTGCGCGGCTCGGCATCGAGATCGCCGTGATCATCACCGACACCTTTGGTCGCACCTGGCGCGAAGGCCAGACCAACGTCGCGATCGGCCTCGCCGGCATGCACGCGACTCGCAGCTACGAGGGCGTGAACGACCTCGATGGCCGCCCGATGCGCGTCACGATGCCCGCCACGGCCGACGAGATTGCTGCCGCCTCCGGCCTCGTCATGGAGAAGGTCGCCGCCGTCCCGGCCGCCATCGCGCGTGGCGTCGAGTACGTCCATGGCGAGGGCACCGCGCGCGAGCTCGTGCGCCCCTTCGAGCGCGACCTGTTCCCATAGGTACGAGGTCGCCCCTCGGGCACCCTCTGTTGGCAACTCCCACCACGAGCGTGTGCAGGCGCATGGCTCGCCCGAGCCCCCCGCCCTACGATGGTCGCCATGACCGCCGAACCCGAACACGACGACTTCGAGGATGACGAAGAGCACGGCGGTGCCAATGACGGCCACCTGCGCTCTGCCATGCTCGACGACGGTCAGCCCACGCTGACCTGGTGGCTCCCGTTGCCCGGCATCGCGCTCGCGATCACCTGGGCTGGCTATGTCGCCGTCTCCGCGCCGCAGCCCGGCCTGGACGCGCTGTTGCAGGCGCTCGTCTGGCCCGGCGCCGCCATCTTCGTGATCGGCACGCTCGTCACCTTCTTCGGGTGGCGTTTGGATCTCGACTAAGTGCTGCACATCTTCACCGGCTCGCTCGCCGGCAATGCCGAGTCGGACGACTTCCGTCTGCACGAGGCGTACACGCAGCTCCGCACCCAGCTCGACCGCGACGGCATGCTCGCGACCAACACCACGGTCCTGCCCGCGCGCAACCTCGCGCCGCAGGAGCTGATGCAGCACCTCGCGACCATCCCGTTCCTTGCCGAGGCGCGCGTCGTGACCGTCGAGGGCTTCCTTGTTGCCACCGGCGGCCGGCGCGGCGTGATGGATACGTGGCAGCCGCTCGTCGACTTCCTGCCCACGCTGCCCGACTCGAATCACCTCGTGCTGCTCGAGCCCGCGCCGGACCGCGATGACCGCCAGACGCTGGAGCGCTCGCCGCTCTTCCGCGCGCTGCGCGCTCTCGAGGGTGCCGACGTGCGCGAGTTCCGAGCGTTGCGCCTCTTCGGCCGCGACACTGGTAACGAGGTGGAGCGCTGGGTGCTCGAGCGCGCCGCGTTGCGCGGCATCCAGCTCGAGCGCACCGCCGCAGCTGCGCTGTCTGAGCTCGTCGGCGCGAACCTCTGGCTGCTCGCCTCGGAGCTCGACAAGCTCGCGCAGTACGCGATGGGCCGCCCGATCACCGTCGCTGATGTGCGCGCGCTCACGCCCGCCGCGCGCGAGGCCGGCATGTTTGACCTCGTCGATGCCGCCGTCGAAGGCCGCACCCCCGTTGCGTTGCGCCTGCTCCGCCAGATGTTCGATGAGGGCAGCGACTCGCCGCAGGCGATCCTCGCGATGATCGCGAGGCAGCTCCGCGGCCTCGTCCGCGCCGCCGAGCTCGTCGAGCAGCGTGCGCCCAAGCCCGCAATCGGCGAGGCCACCGGCACCCACAACTCGTGGGCGCTCGACAAGTTGATTCGTCAGGCCCAGGCCCTCGGTCGCTACGGCACCGAGGAAGGCCTGCGTGAGGCAGAGCGCACCGACTTCGCCATCAAGAGCGGCAAGCTCGACGAGGTGCTTGGCCTTGAGCTGCTCGTCTGCAAACTCGCCGACCTTGCGCCGGCCCAGCCCGCCCGCGCCGCACGTCGCTAGCCCGCCCCACCGTCCTTCGAGTCGTCTCCGTCGTTGGTGAGCGCCGCATCGCGTGCCTCGAGCGCCTGCACCGCCGGCCCGCGCAGCACCGAGCCCGTGACGTCGAAGCACGAGCCGTGGCAGCCGCAGTCCCAGGTCTGCATCGCCCCGTTCCACGCGACCTCGCACCCGAGATGTGTGCAGAGCGCCGAGAGTGCATGCAGCTCACCGGCCGCATCACGCGTCACCGCGAGCTTCTCGCCATGCCACGCGATCACCGCCCCGTCGCCCGGCGCGATCGTCTCGAGGTCGCCGTCGGTCTCCGGAACGAAGCGTGCCGCCAGATTCTCCGCGGTCGCGAGGTTGTCGCGCACCATCCGCCCGAATGACACGAGCGGGTTTGCATGCGCGTCCGGGCCCTCGCGCGCCGGATCGAACACATCCGCCCAGCGATGCTGTCGGCCCTGCACCGCCTCCGCGAGGATGTGCCCTGCCACGACGCCGTTGGTGATCCCCCAGCCGCCGAACCCGGTAGCGATGTACGTGTGCGATCGAGTCGGCTCGATGCG
>QWQU01000078.1 GCA_003670735.1 Chloroflexota bacterium
CCGCGCATGAAGTTGTGCGTCCCATCGATCGGGTCGAGCACCCACTCGAACGTCGAGGTGTCCTCGGCGCTCGGCTCCGTCGGCATCGGAGGGAGCGTTTGCCCCTCCTCTTCGCCGAGGATGCGGTGCTCCGGGAACTTCGAGGCGATGTGCGCGCGCAGCTCGTGCTCCGTCTGCGTGTCGGCAACGGTCACGAACGAGCCGTCCGCCTTGCGCCACGCCTCCGGGTCGCTGCGGTAGTGCGGCAACGTCGTCGCGTCGGCCAGTTCGGCGAGCTCGAGTGCGAACGCAAGCAGCTCGACCGTCGTCGGCTCGGGCACGGCTACGCCAGGCTCGGCTGCAGCGGGAGCACCTCGAGCGGTAACGATGCGATCGACTGCTCGTCGATGCTCAGATCGACCGAGTACACCCCGAACTGCGGGAACGTCACCAGCGCGAACTCGAGCATCACTTGCGCGACCGGACTCAGCGCACCGTCTGGCGCGTTGAACACGATCTGGCCATCAACCGGCTGGATCACGTTGCCACCGTCGGCGTCGATCAGTCGCACCGATAGCTGCTTCGTCCCCGCCTCGTCGGCATCGAAGCCGATCTGCGCGACCAGCACCATCTGCGGACGCTGCACCGGCACCTGCTGCGCATGCAGCTGGCTGATCCCAATGCCAAGCGCGCTGATCTTGCCTTCCGCGCCCTGCGCGGCGGCATCACAGAGGAATGCGAAATTCGTTCTCATCAAGGTTCCCTCAGCTCACGGCCTAGGCCGTGAGCGTGCCCTTCGTGCTTGGCACCTGGCCTGCGATGCGCTCATCCGGTCGCGTCGCCGCATCCAGCGCGCGTCCCAGTGCCTTCATCGTGGCCTCGGCGATGTGGTGATCGTTCGAGCCGGCGAGCTGTCGCACGTGCAGCGTCAACTTCGCCCCTACCGAGAACGACTGCAGCACGTGCGACACCATCTGCGTCGGCGCCTCGCCCATCATGTGACCGACGAAGTCGAGCGAGACGGCCGCGAACGGTCGCCCCGAGATGTCTACGACGGCCTGTACCAGTGCCTCATCGAGCGGCACGAACGCGTCGCCCATGCGCACAATCCCAGCGCGATCGCCTAGCGCCTGGTCAAACGCCTCGCCCAGCGCGAGCGCGCAGTCTTCCATCGTGTGGTGCGCGTCGATCTCCAGGTCACCCTGGCACGAGATCGTCACATCAAAGCGCCCGTGCTTCGCGAACGCCGTGATCATGTGGTCATAGAATCCGATACCCGTCTGCACATCGGCGCGCCCGGTACCATCCACGTTCAGCTCGACGTGGATGCGCGTCTCCGAGGTGTTGCGTTCGATCGTGGCCCGACGGCCCATGGTGTTGGTCATCGTGCAGCCTCGTTCCCTGTCATTGAGTCGGTCATCAGTTCTTCGCCCACCTCACGGAGGGCGGCGATCACGCGGTCAGTATCGGCGGGCGTACCAGCGGAGATCCGCAGGTGCTGTCGCAATCGAGGATGGTCGAACGTGCGCACGAACACGCCGCGCCGCCGCAGTGCCTCGCGCACATCGCTCGCATCGCCGCGATCCATGCGCACGAGGATGAAGTTCGCCTCGGACGGTGCAGGCTCGAGCCACTCCATTGCCCGCAGCGCATCCGCCATCCGGTCACGCTCGGCGACAATCGTCAGTGCGCGCTCGTCGAGCGCCGCTGTGTCCTCAAGTGATGCCAGCACGGCCGCCTCGGCCGCCACGCTCACACCGTATGGCTGCTTCACTTGCATCAGCGTGGTCGCGACCGGCTCCGGCATCACACCGTAGCCAACGCGCAGGCCCGCGAGCCCGGCCCACTTGCTGAACGTGCGCAGCACCACGAACGGGTCACCCGAGGCAGCCCGTGCCGCCAGCGACTCCCCGTGCGAGAACTCGATATACGCTTCGTCGACAACGAGCAGTGCACCGGTCTCGATCAACCGCGTCGCGAGCTCATGCGAGAGCAGTCCGCCCGTTGGGTTGTTCGGCGTCGGGATAAATACTGCCTTTGCACCGACGGTCGCCGCGACCAGCGCATCGCCATCAATGCTCCAGTCTTCGCGCAGCGGCACGTCCACAACCTCAGCGCCGAGCAGCCCCGCGTCGAACGCGTACATGCCGAACGTCGGCGAGCAGATCACGATCCGGTCGCCCGGCTCGACATAGGTGCGAAACAGCAGGTCGATCAGCTCGTCCGAGCCGGCTCCCGCGACGATGCACGCCTCCGGGACATTGTGCCGAGCTGCGAGCGCCGCGCGAACGCGTCGCTGGTCCGGGTCGGGGTAGCGGTGCGCCTCGACGTTGCGAATCGCGTCGAGCGCACGCGGCGAGGCGCCGTACGGGTTCTCGTTTGCGTCGAGCTTCACGACGGACTCGGGCGCGACGCCATAGCGCGCGGCCATCTCCGCCGGCGGCTCGACGGGCGTGTACGGCACCATGTCGCGCAGCGCCGGGCGCAGCGCTCGAGTCGGGTCGAAGCGCGGCATCCTAGTGCCCCTCCAGTCGCAGCTCGATCGAGCGAGCGTGCGCCGTCAGTCCCTCGGCGCGCGCGAGTAGCGCCGCTGCAGGCCCAATCGCCCGCAGGTCATCGCGCGTCAACGCAATAGTCGAGGTCACCTTCATGAAGTCCATCACCGACAGTGGCCCCGCGAAGCGCGCACTGCCACCGGTCGGCATGACATGGCTCGGCCCCGCAACGTAGTCGCCGAGCACCTCCGGGGAGTCCTCCCCCACGAAAATCCCGCCCGCGTTCTGAATCCGTGGCACGAGCGCCGCAGCGTTCTCCACGAGCAGGCAGAGGTGCTCCGGCGCGAACTCGTTCGCGAGCTCGATCGCTTCGTCGATGTTCGCCGCCACAACGGCGCCACCGCGCTCGATCGCCGCGCGCGCGATCGCCCCACGCTCGATCAGCTCGAGCTGGCGCTCGACCTCGTCGGCTACTGCCTCCGCGAGTCGCTGGCTAGTCGTGATCAGCACGGGCCGCGCAAGCACGTCGTGCTCCGCCTGTGCGAGCAGGTCCGCCGCACACAGGTCCGGCGCAGCGCTGTGGTCCGCGAGCACGACTGTCTCGGTCGGCCCGTACAGCGCGTCGATCCCGACCTGCCCGTAGAGCTGCTGCTTCGCGAGCGTCACGAACAGGTTGCCCGGCCCGAACACTTTGTCGACGCGCGGGATACTCTCCGTGCCAAACGCGAGTGCCGCGAGCGCCTGCGCTCCGGAAGCGCGGAACACGCGCTGCACGCCAGCCAGCCGCGCGGCAACGAGCTTCAACGGGTGCACCGATCCGTCCGGTCGCGCCGCCGTGACGCCGATCACCTCGGTCACGCCCGCCACGACGGCGGGCACCGCTGTGTGAATCACCGACGAGGGCAACACGGCGACATTGCCAGTCATGTAGATCCCAGCGCGCCCGATCGGGCGCACCTCCATCCCGAGGCCGCCCTCCAGGAACGGCTGCGGCGCGTGCGCGCGCTGCAGCGTGTGGAACGCGCGAATGCGGTCCGCCATCAGCCGCACGGCGTCGAGCAGCTCCGGCGCTACATCGCGCTCTGCCGCCTCGAACTCCGCGTCAGTGACTTCCATCGGTGCGTCCGCCGAGCCATCGAAGCGTTGCGAGTAGCGCCGCACCGCAGCATCGCCCTCGCGTCGCACGTCATCGAGGATGCGCGCCACAACCTGCGATGCCGTCAACGGCTCGCCAAACGTCTCCGTGATCGAGCGCTGGATCGCCTCGGGCAACGGCGCGTCGATCAACGGCTCGCGCTTGAGCACGCTCGCGCGACCTGCATCGGCGCCGACAACGATTCTCAGTGCGACCATCAGCCCAGATACTCCCGTATGCGACGAGTTGCCTCGTCGATCGATTCTTCGTTGAAGCGCCGCACGCGCTCCTCGCTGACATGGCCGAGCACCTCACGCAGCAGCTCCGGCACTGACGCCATCAGCTCGGCCTCGGCCGCCTCGCCCTGCCCGCGCACGTGACTACGTGCCACTCGCGCGAAGCGCTCCCAGTTCGCGGGATGAGAGGCCATGTCGATCGCCACATCTCGCCACTCGCGCAGCTGCTCGGCATCGATGAACTCGACACTCGCCAGGTCCTGCGACGCCTCGATCGCCTCGCGAATCGCGACCATGCCATCGGCCTGCTCGCGCTCGCGGCGTTCCATCTCGTACTGCAGCACGCGGTCGAGCAGGTCGGCACGCTGGTCGCCCTTGAGCGTCGATGCAGCACCGAAGTACTCGCGATACATGCGCTCGATGTAGTGCTCATCGAGGATCAGGTGCGTGAGATAGCCCGCCATGAACGAGCGCGTCACATCATCGAGCTCAGTGACGTTCGCCAGTCGCGGGTGCGTCGCCAGCATGCGCGCGATCGAATCCTGCGCCGCCAGTTCGTCGAGCGTGAAGAAGTGCGTGTCCTCGCGATCACCACGCGTGATGATCCGGATGTCCGGCGCGGTCGCACCGAGGTAGAACGCACCGCGATCGAGGTCGACGTCGCGGTGCGCGAGCCGTTCCGCGATCTGTCGCGCGCTCGCCAGGTGCGATCCGAGCGCGGGCATCTAGGCCTCGACCATCTCGCCCGCACGACGCAGCCGCGCGACCAGGTCGTCACGCAGCTCGCCACGCGCACCCTCGGGCCGCACGGCGTTGCCAATCGCGCAGTTCGTCGACTCCATGATCACGTCCAGCATGTGCAGCTGGTTCGCGCGCAGCGTCGTCCCTGTCTCGGAACCCTCGATCAGAATCTCAGCGTCCTCCGGCACGAAGCCTTCCGAGGCGCCGCTGATCGGAATCACCTGGTAGCGCCCCAACCGTCGGTCGCGCGCGTAGCGGTCCGCCAGCGCCGCGTATTCCGAGGCGACACGGATCGGCTTCCGCGGGTCGTCGCGACGCCAGTAGACGATCGCCTCCTCGATGTTCGAGGCCGGCAGCGCGTCCGGCACGACCGCACCGAGCGAGTACCGGCTCCGCTTGAGGTCCGCGAGCTCCACCACCGGCGACGATGGGAATGCAGCGAGGTGTGCCGCGAGCCAGTCACGCCCCGTGAGTGCGAGGTCGAACTCGCCACGCGCCACGGCTGCCGGCATGTCCTGCGGTCGCAGCACCTTCACCTCGAGGCCCTCGATGTCGGAGGTGGGACGGCGCACCGCGCGGTCAGCTGCGTAGCCATCGAGCGTGATTCCCGCGTCGGCCAGTGCCGCCGCCGTGTGTCGTTGTGCGTGCCCATCCGGCACCGCGAGCCGCAGCGTCGTGCGCACCGGCACGTCGCTCATGCGCAGCCCGCGCGCGACCTCGAGTGGGCGCGGTTCCTTGGCTCCGCCCTCGCGCGGCCCTGCCGGCAGCGTCAGCAATGGTTCGAGCGCGGCTCGCAGGTCGCTCGACGCGAGCGATCGACGGTTGCCGATCAGCATCGCCGAGCCCGTGTGCACCGTCGCCAGCGGCGTCAGTCCTTCCGCCTCGAACGCCGCAGCGTCCTCTGGCAGGATCGCGAGGTCAGCGTCATCGGGCGGCCAGAACCCGGCCTGCCCCCACACCTCGATCAGCCGGTACGCCGGCACGCGCAGGTGATTGAGGAAGCGCGCCGCCAGCTGCGGGTACTCGGTCGCCACGCGCACGACACGATCACGCGCGAGTCGTTCGAGGTTCGTGCCGGGCACGCCAACCGCCACAATTCGCTCGGCCCCGAGGTCGAGCGAACGCAGCGGCACAATCGAGTCGTTCTCGTAGCGCACGGTCAGTTCGTCGACCCACGCGCGACGCGTGATCC
>QWQU01000079.1 GCA_003670735.1 Chloroflexota bacterium
CATCGCCGATCGCGTTCTGCCCGCGTGGCTCGTCCCACGTTGCGCCGGCGTGGTCGAGCATGAATGGCGACTGCAGCAGCGTTGCCGTGTGCGACAGGCTCGTCGCGACGTGCTGTCCCTCGCCGGTCTGTGCTCGGTGCAGCAGCGCGAGTGCCACCGCGTATGCACCGAGGTAGCCCGTGCCGTAGTCAGTGACAGCGAGGCGTTGGAGTTGCGGTGATCCGCCGGCACCGTAGCGGGACTGCATGCCCGTCGCTGCCTGCGCAAGCTGCTCGTGTCCCGGTCGATCCGCGATCGCCCCGACCTGCCCGTACATGTTGAGCGAGGCGTAGACGATCTCCGGCTTGCGAGCGCGGACCTGCTCGTAGCCAATACCGAGGCGCTCCGCGACGCCGTTGCGGAAGTTCTGCACAACGACGTCCGCGTCCTCGAGCATCCGCCAGAAGATCTCGAGCCCCTCCGGCTGCTTGAGGTCGATCACGATGCTGCGCTTCCCGCGATTCACATCGAGGTGGAACGTCGGCGCAGGCGGCCGGTCGGGCGCCTCGATCTTGATCACGTCCGCGCCGTACTCCGCGAGCGTGCGTCCGCACGTCGGCCCCGCGAGCACGATGCACAGGTCGAGGACGCGCACCCCGTCGAGCACCGGCCGTCGCGTTCCCGCCGCGTTCGAGGTTTGCGGCGCTGGTCGCGCAGCCTGCAACTCAGCGAGCACGGATGCGCGGTCGGCATCGATCGCCGGCGCTGGCCCTCGCACCTCCGCAGGCGTGCGCGAGAGCCACGCGGACGGCCCCGGCTGTCGAGTCGTGCCGTACCGCGGATCCTCACGCTCGATCACGATCCCCGCGTCGAGTGCGCCCGGATCGCGCATCCACTCACTCGGCTCACGGCAAACAGCAGCCTCGCCGCCCGCGTCCGAGATGATCCGCTCCCAGTCGTCGGCGTCCTTCGTCGCGAACAGGGTGCGCCACGCCGCCTGCAGCTCCTCGCGGTGCCCCGGCTGTAGCAGCCCCTGCGCAACCCACGAGCTCACACCGCATGCCTCGAGCACGTCCGGCGTGTTGTCGTTCCCGGTGCCGAGGTAGATCCAACGACCGTCGGCACACTGGAACGCGCCGCCACCTGCACCACCGCCGCCGCGTGTGCGCTCGGGCGGCGTGTGTTCGCGCAGTCCCTGGTAGCCGATCGCGCTGAACATCACATCGAACAGCGGCACCTCGATGCGTTGGCCGAGGCCGTCACGCTCGCGCGCGGTCAGTGCCATCGTGATCGCGATCGCGGCCTGCGCCGCGCCGAACGTCGAGGCGATTGGCAGCGGTGTGTAGACCGGCGCGCCCGGCGGTTCGCCCTCGCGGTTGCGGCGATACGCGCCGCTCGCGGCCTTGATCACACCCTCCCACGCCGGCATCCCCGCCCGCGGATCGTCCGAGGCGAACCCGGGCAGCGAGCAGTACACGAGGCGGGGATTCGCCGCCTGCATCGCCGCCGCCCCGAGGCCGAACGCATCCATGCGACCGGGACGGAAGTTCTCGATCACGACATCGGCCGTCGCGATCAGGTCACGCGCGATCGAGGCGTCCCCGGACTTCGCCACGTCGAGTGCGATCGAGCGCTTGCCGCGATTCCAGATCACGTTCGCAGGCGTATCCCACGACGCCCCCCGCGGCGAGTCCACGCGGATCACGTCCGCGCCCTGATCGGCCAGCAGCATCCCGGTCAGCGGCCCCGCGATGTAGTGCCCGAAGTCGATGACCCGAATGCCCGCCAGCGCGCCAGCCATGTCGTCCCCCAACCCGCGAGACACTGCTCCGAGGACGGACGATAGCGCTTCGTGATGACTGCGTGGCTCCCGATCTCCAAGCCCGATCAGTCACTCACCTGCGTATGCCGAATCGAGTGTTTCACGTGAAACACTTTCGCCCGAGGCCGGACACGCGAGAGCCCCGGGAGGGTCCGGGGCTCTCGCTGCCAAGCATTACCGCCGGGGGGCGACGGTCTTAGTAGTCGAAACTCTCCCCCGGCAGCGGCGGCGTTGAGGCGGGCACGCGGCGGTTGTTGGTGGCCGCCTCGAACCCGCTGGCCAGCTTGATCAACGTCGGCTCAGACCACGGTCGCCCGAGAATCTCGAGGCCGACCGGGAGCTGTCCGTTCGGCGTGAAGCCCATCGGCACGATGAAGGCCGGCAGACCGGTGAGCGGGCTCATCTGGTTCGGCTTGTAGCCACGCTCGGCGTCGTCCTTCGGGCCGATCATCAGCGGACCGTGGAGCTTGTGCGGGTAGACCAGCGCGTCGAGCTGGAAGCGATCCATCAGCGCGATGATCGCCTCACGCAGCTTGGCCTTGCCTTCGAGGGCGGCGCGGTAGCGCGGGTCACGGTCGAGGTCGATCGGCGCCTCGAGGTGCTCGCGGTCGGCTGGGCGCTCCGGTACGCCGGGGTGGTCGAGCAGCAGTGCTCGTGCCGTCTGCAGCGGGTAGTCGCTGTCGTGACGGTCGAGGTAGCTCTGCACGGCGGCGATGCGCTCGAAGCGGGCGGGGAAGCCGTTGTTCTCGATGTAGCCGGGCAGGTTGATGCCGAGCGAGACGGAGTCGAAGACGGCTGCGCCGTTCGCGCTGAAGACCGAGATCGCCTCCTTCGCCATCTCGATCACCTCGGGGTCGGAGAGCTCGGTGAAGTCCCATGCTTCCTTCAGCACGCCGACGCGAGCGCCACGCAGACCATCCGGGTTCACGAACGAGCTGTACTGCTCCATCGGCATCTTGCCGAGGCTGTTTGCAGTCCACAGGTCCTCCGGGTCGAAGCCCGCGATCACATCGAGCGTGGCCGCGAGGTCGGCTACGGTGTGTGCCATCGGGCCGCCGCGCTCGCCGGTGATGTAGCTGCGCATCTGACCGGCGCGGCTAATCAGACCAGACGTGGTCGAGAGCCCGAAGAGGTTGCTGTCACTGGTGGGGGTGCGGATCGAGAAGCCGGTCTCCGAGCCGAGGCCCACCGTGCCGAAGTGCGCGGCGAGGCCGGCACCGGTACCGGCGCTCGACCAGCCAGGGGTGCGGTCGAGTGCGTGCGGGTTCTTGGTCGAACCACCGAGCGTGCTCGACGCCATGATGTCGGGGTTCCCGAACCAGTCACTGAGGTTCACCTTCGCGAGCATGATCGCGCCGGCGGCGCGCAGCTTCGCGACGATCGTGGCGTCGTAGCTCGGCACCACGCCCTTGAGGGGCGTCCAGCCGCCGGTGCTGGGCATGTCGTTGGTGTCGAAGACGTCCTTGAGGATCACCGGGATGCCGTGCAGCGGCGATCGAGGTCCGCTCATGCGGCGCTCCTCGTCGAGCGCGCGCGCGGTGGCGAGTGCCTGCTGGTTCAGCGCGAGCACTGCGTTGATCTCGGGGCCGGCGTGGTCGTAGGCCGCGATGCGGTCGAGGTACATCTGGACGAGTCGCTCAGACGTGAGCGCGCCTGCGTCGAACGCCGCGTTGATGTCGGCGATGCTGGCGTTAGTGAGTTCGAAGTGCGCGCCCGTCTGTGCGGCGGCCGGTGCTTCCTCGAGCGTGGTCATGCGGGTTCCTCTCGTACTGCGCGGACGATGGGCGCACCGTACGAAAGGCACATGACGCAACGATGATCAGCGGATGAATCCCACGTGTCCGCTGTGCGACTGCACTGACACGGTCAGCGCGCGACCGAACTGTGACGGTCAGGCGTCGGACGTGTTGGGCATGTCGTGACGAATCGGTGTCGGTCGCTCTGCCTCGTCCGGCCGCAGCTCGGCGCGTGCGTACTGCGGCAGCTCGAGGCCCCCGAGTAGATCCGGCTCGTCGATGAGCGCGCGGAGCTCGGGGGCGAGCTGCTGCAGTGCCTCGGCGGTGCGCAGCAGCTCGAAGCGCTCGATGTCGTTATCAGGGTTCGTCATGTGGGTGTGGAGGTAGCGAGACGGCCGGGATGTTGTCCCGGCCGTCTCGTGTGTTGCATCGATGCTCGCGTGAGCTTCGAGGCTACTTGTCGACGTAGAACCAGCGGCAGGCCTTGGTCTGGGCCGAGTAGCCGTACCAGGTGCCTGCGACCGTGTCGAAGCCGGCGATGTTGCCCTGGAGCATGACCCGGGCGGGCTGCGCACCAAGCACGTACATCGGCATCCACTCGGTCATGAACTTGCCCTGGAACTCTTCCATCAGCGCGTTACGAGCGTCGAGCTTGAGCTCGACCTGCGCCTTGTCGATGAGAGCGTCCAGGTTCTTGTCCGAGAAGTGGCCGTAGTTGCGGCTGCCACCGGTGTAGTACTGCGACTGCATCTCGATGACCGAGTCAGGCGCAGCGGTGATGACGTACGAGACCATCTGGAACGTGCCAGCGGCCTGCGGCACCGAGAACGATGCGCTGTCGGCGTACGGCTTCAGCCCAACCTTCATCTCCGGGAACACCTGCTGCATCTGCGCCTGGAAGCGCTGGCAGTTCTCCGGGTACGCGGTACCCGAGATGTTCTGGAAGATGATCTGGAAGTCGATGCCCTTGCCGTTGGGGAAGCCAGCGGCGGTCATCAGCTTCTGCGCTTCGGTGCGGTCAGCAGCCTTCGTGTCCGGGTTGTAGCCGGGCTGCGACTTCACCTTGTCGGGCTTCCAGCCGTCCGGGAAGCCAGGCGACAGCGCCGCCTGGTAGCCCCAGCCGTTGCCGTAGAAGCCGTCCATAATCTGGGCGTAGTCGATGGCGAGCTGGAGCGCCTTGCGAACGCGGAAGTCCTTGAACGGTGCGTACTCCACGCTGGGGCGGAAGTGGTGCCAGTTCGAGTCGATCCACGAGTAGAGGTTGGTGTCCGGCTTCGACTTCTTGATCTGGTCGATCTCAAGCTGGTTGAGGCCGCTGATCATGTTGGTCTGGCCGCTGATGAAGGCCGCGACCGCAGATGCGCGGTCCGGGATCACCGTCCAGTTGAAGTTGTCGAAGTGAGGCTCGTTCGGCCGGAAGTAGTTGTTGAACTTCTTGTAGTTCATCTTCTGGTCTTTGACCCACTCGGAGATCTGGAACGGGCCGATGCCGCCCATCTTCATCGGGTCGTTCCACCCGATGTCGTCCATCTCCTTCGGGGCGAACGGGACACGCGTGTCCATCAGGCCGTTGAAGAACGACGAGTTCGGCTTCGACAGCGTGACCTTCACCGTGGTGGGGTCGACGGCCTGAGCCTTCGTGATGTTCGCGACCATGGAGGCGCGCTGGAATGATGCGAGCGGGGTCTTCAGCTTCTCAGCGTAGAGACCACCGATGCGCTCCAGGTTCCATGCGACGTCTTCGGCCGTGAAGTCACGACCGTTCCACGGCGCCATGTTGTGGATCTTGATACCGGGCTTCACCTTGAAGACGAGCGTGGTGGGGTCCGAGACCTCCCACGAGGTGAGCACGTGCGGGCGGATGGCCGCGGTCTGCGGGTCCGGCTCCAGGCCCTTGTCGCCGATCACGTGCCAGATGTCGGCCGCGAGCGCGGTGTGCGGGTCGTGCTGGGTGTAGGTGCTGGTCGCGTGCTCCGTGAAGATGCCGCCGGCCTTCTCCTTGCCCTGTACGACCGGAGCCGTCAGCGGCAGGCCCGCGCCCTTGCTGGCCGGGGCCGCGGAACCGGATGCAGCACCGCTGCTGCCGGCGTCGCCGCTCTTCGCACCGCCGCACCCGAGC
>QWQU01000008.1 GCA_003670735.1 Chloroflexota bacterium
ATCCCGGCGGCGAGCGTCGCGGTCGTGAACGCGGCATGGGACTCGCAGTTCCCGAGCGGCGTCCCGGCAAGCACAGCCCTGATCGGCCGCTGCTCCTAGCGCCGTAGGCGCTTTTCGCCCAGCGTTCTGGATCGACCACACAGGCTGACTCGGTCGTCTCGTTTCGGGTGCTCGTGATCGGGAGGGTTGATCGCCTTCCGTCGAGTGCGCTCGTAGCATCGCTGCGAACGACTCGAGCAGGAGGACGACTCAGATGGCTCTCGCGGACTTCGATGTCACTGGGAAGCGCGTACTGATCACGGGCGCGGGACGCGGCATTGGTCGCGGGATCGCACTGGCGTTCGCGGACGCGGGCGCCGATGTGGCGATCACGAGCCTGGGCGAGCCAAACGCGGCGAAGGTCGCAAGCGAGGTGCAGGCGCTGGGTCGGCGCGGGTTCGGCTACGCAGCTGATGGCACGAGCGTCGGCGCGATGGAAGCGATCCGCGACAAGGTGCTGAGCGACCTGGGCGGGCTCGATGTGATCGTGAACTGCGTCGGCGACTCGATCCCGGGCACGGTGGCGCAGGCACCGGGCGGCGAGGGCCGCGCGATGACCGAGGCGGACTGGCACAAGGTGATCGACCTCAACCTGACGCAGGCGTTCGTCGGTTCGCATGTGTTCGGGCCGACGCTGCTGGAGCAGCGCTCCGGCTGCGCGATCAACATCTCCTCGTTCGCGGCGACGCGAGCGGGCGCGAACATGAGCGCGTACGCGGCGGCGAAGACGGGGCTGACTCGATTCACGGAGTCGTTGGCGCTGGAGTGGGCACCGTTCGGCGTGCGCGCGAACGGCATCAATCCCGGCCAGTTTCCGGACCCCGAGCAGATGACCGAGGAGGAGTTCCGTCAGCGCGATGAGCGCGCGACGAACATCCCGCTGCGACGCCTCGGACGCGTGCGCGAGGTCGGACTGCTGGCGGTGTATCTCGCCTCGGACGCTGCGGCGTATGTGACCGGGCAGACGATCGGGATCGACGGCGGGCGCACGATCTAGGAAGACTAAGGCCCGCCTTTCGGCGGGCCCTCTCGGCCTCTACGGTTCCGGACAGTGGCGAGGTTGGTCAAGCCAACGTCGGCACATGTCCTCTGCCGTTTCGACGCGCCATCCGCGGTGGTGAGGAGTGACGGTTAGTAGCCGTCAGTCGTCCCAGATTCCGCTGGCCCCACTAGGTGTCCACTGAATGCCACCGCCGCACAGACGCCATCCTGTGCGCGTCTCCCGTCTGACAACGTACTTCGGAGTATTCCGGCCAGGCCGGGGAGGGTTCCGAAGCTGCCTACGTTCTGCCGGAGCGACTCAGAGAGCGGAGCACTTGCCCCGTCAGTGGTGATCTCCCGAGGCTGCCTCATTACCCGAAGGCACACGACGCAGCGAGGAAGTCCCTCTTTCATCGGCCATGCAGCCCGTCGACTGGTACTAACAGTCGGTCAGAACCTCGACGCCCCTAAGAAGAAAAACTTCGCCAAAAACGAAGCCCTCCCTCCTAGCACGCTGCGATTACCCGCTACACGTGCGTGACGATTCTACCGAACTGGGTACGCCCCCGGATAACCATTTTGGCACTCAGCGAAGCCGACTACCTAGAAGGGCAGCTCTACGCCGATGCCCTGCTCACGAGCCTTCTTCAGGATGTAGGCGCTGGCGGCAGCGTCCTCGATGCCGATGCCCTGGCTCTCGAAGAGGGTGATCGCGTCGCTCGATGGGCGACCGGGGACCTTGCCGCCGACGACGTCGGCGAGCGGGACGGCGCGGTTCCAGCGGAAGGCACCACGCTCGGCGGCCCAGATCAGCTCACCGCACTCGATCTTCGCCTGCTCGACGTTGTCGACGGCGACGAGCTCAGCTCGAGTGATCGTGGCCTCATCGATCTCGCGCTTCTGCCACGAGTTCGAGCCGGCGGCGATGACGCAGGTGCCGGGGTCGAGCTTGGTGCCGTCGAAGACCGGCTCACGCGCGGTGGTGATGGCGACGACGATGTCGGCGCCAGCGAGCGCAGCGTCCGAGGACTCCACGGGGACGACCTCGACGCGCAGCTTCTCCTCGGTGACGGCGGCGAAGGCGGCGCGCTTCTCCGGGTCGCGGCTGTAGACGAGCACCTTCGAGATGGGACGGACGGCGCAGATCGCCTCGACCTGGGTGACGGCCTGACGGCCAGTGCCGATCACGCCGACGGTCGTGGCGCCCTCGCGCGACATGTAGCGGGCGGCGACGCCGCTGGCGGCGCCAGTGCGGATCCAGGCGATGGTGCCGGGCTCCAGGATGGCGTCGTACGGTGGCGACCTCGCCGCCTGGGTCGAGGACAACATGGACGTCGTGATTGAGGTCAGCTCTGGCTTCAAGATGACGGTCGACGGCGACCGCAACGGCCCGAAGCTCCTCAACAACTGGGTCTTCCAGGCCGACATCCGCGGCATCAACGTGAACAAGATCACGTTCAAGGCCAGCGGCGGCTGCTAGTCAGCCAACTCACCAGACCGCAGCGCTGTTAGCGCTGTCCAGTCCGGGGCGAACCAAAGCGGGAGGAGCCTCTCGGCTCCTCCCGCTTTATTCTCTGAGCAGTCACTTTTCACGAATCTCACTAGTCCTCATCCCGCGGAGCACGAGTGCAGCAGGCCACACTCCCGACTCGACGCACGTTTGAGGGCACGGCCGCCGTGTATCAGGGCTGGGGCCACGCGGTGGCGAGCCTGATTGGGGCGCTGTTCACGCTACTGACGCTGGCGTTCTCGATCATGTCGTACGGGGCTGAGAGCCAGGCGGCACTGCTCGGGATGAACGTGGCGGCGTGCGCGCTCGGGATCGTGATGGCGTTCCTGTGGACCTCGGCGATCACGTTCCGCTCGGCGGTGCTGCTCGAAGGGCCGGCGTTTCGGCGCGTGGCGATCGTGCAGCTGCTGGGGCTGGTTGCGAACGAGGCGGTGTTCGCCGCCGGCACGTTCGCACTCGACGCGGAGTCTGCCGAACTGGCGTATCGGATCGTGGTGTTCACGCTCGTAGCGGCGTTCGTGCAGCTCGTGGTGACGTTCGTCGGGATGCACGTCTGGGGCTATCGAGTCTTCCTGCCAGCGCCCGAAAAGCGGCTGCTGGCCGGTGAGGAGTGGCAGCGCGAGACGCCGACCGACGTCGAGTTGATCTCGATCGCTGCGGGTGAGCGACAGCTCTCCGGGTTCTGGCAGATGCGTGGCTGGGTGCTCTCGTATGCGGTCGCGTTCACGGGGCTGCTGAGCTACGGCTGGTTCAGCACTGTGATCCTTGGCATGACGAACGGCGACGGAACCGCACGGGTGGTTCAAGCGTTTCAGGTGCTCTTC
Organism: Chloroflexota bacterium; assembly: GCA_003670735.1. Taxonomy (GTDB): domain Bacteria; phylum Chloroflexota; class Dehalococcoidia; order UBA2979; family UBA2979; genus RH-chloro-G1. Next base: position 3,355 of record QWQU01000008.1, read on the forward strand.
AGTCGCGAACCGCACCTGGCGGCGATGGGATTCGTGTGGCCGCCGATCCCTGCGTTCACCAACATTCCGCTGGTCGCGCTGCTCCGTCCCCTCGGCTACACGATGTTCGCGGGCTCGCTCATGGGGGCGTTCTACGGCGCTGGTGCGGTGGTGGCGTTTGCCAGCGTGCTCCGCGCGCTGGGCGCGAACCGACTGGTGACGGCGGTGCTGACGGCCGCACTCGCCACCAATCAGTACTTCTACCAGTCAACGGCCGCCGGGCTGTCCGAGCCGGTGCTCGCGTTCTTCCTGCTCGCCTCGTTGCGCGCGTACATCGCGTGGCTGCGCGACCCACAGCCGCAGCACGTGATGTACGCGGGGCTGGCGTGCGCGGGCGGCCTGATGTGTCGCTACGAAGCGGCGGTCTGGACGGCGGCGATGGCGCTCGCGTTCATGGTCACGCTGTACGAGGGCATTCCGGGGTTCCCCTATCTCCGCACGCCGGGCGCGGGATCAGCCTCGGCTGCTCGGCTGCGGATGAGCTCGTCGGTATGGGCATTCCTCGCACCGACGGCATTCGTGATCATGGTGTGGGTGATCCTCAATCAGCAGATCGCGGGCAGCCCGCTGTACTTCCTCAACGGGCCGGGCTCGACACGGATGTCGCCGGACACAGCAAAGCTCGCTGGCGAAGGACTCGCGGCGTACTCACCGCAGGGCTTGCTGGTCTTCCACGCATACCACTCCATCTCCGGCACCGTGATCATGCTCCTCGACCGTGCGGCCTTCTTCTCTCCCCACATCTTGCTTGCCTCGGTGATGACCATTCCGTTTGTCGTGTTCCGGCGTGACTACCGCGTGCTGGGAATACTCGGGATCGTCTGGTCGATCACGGTGTTCGCACTGATCACGGGGTATCTCGGATCGTTCCCCCCGTACCAGCGGTACTGGTACTGGCTCGGGCCGATGGGCATCGTCTTGAGTACCTACGGCATCGTCCGCGTGCAGGCGTGGGGAGCTCGAGTGCTGCTGTGGGTGGTGTTGGTCATGCTCGCGTTCTCTCCGAACGTGCGTACATTCCAGAAGACGTACGCCGCCTTCGATGACGCTCAACCCACCAACGAGGAACGGCTCCGGAACGCGCTCTTCAGCACACCCGACCTGGGCACTGTCGGTGGACGCCAGGAACTGGTCACGGAGTGGCAGGCGCTGGCGACCGAGGTCAATAAGATCCCGCCGGAACAGGTGATCATTCTCGATGTCGCAGGCCCCGGCGGTCCGCTCCTGCTGTACGTCCAGCATGTGCAGCGATTCATCACCACCACCGACATCGGTTTCGCTGATGAGATCCTTCCGGAACTGCCACTGCACGCGAGTTACATCCTGCTGCCCGAGCCCACCTATGACGTTCAGTCGCGCTCGATCGTCATGCAGCGCTATCTCGGCATATGGGAAGGCCAACTGCCCTGGGCGAAGGTGGTGCAGGAGTTCCCGGGACAGCGCCGCTGGCGCCTGCTGCAACTGATCGCCGCACCGAAGGGCCTGCAGCCGCAGGGCGAGCAGCAAGGCATTCGTGGGCTGCTGGGATCTCCGACGCCCACACTCACGCCGATTGCGATCGCTAGTCCGACTGCCACCGCTCCAGCAACGGCGACGAGCACCGGGACGGCTACGCCGACCTCGACACCATCGCGCTAATAGCCGCCGGGCGGGACACCGCCCTCGTCCTGCGTGAAGCCATAGACCCAGAGCAGCGCGAACCAGAGGCCCTTCGATGGGCGGTACGCGAGTACGGTCACGACGACGCCCGCGACGACGATCGTCCAGATCGGGTCGAGACCGACTGAGCGGATCGGGTGCGCGAAGAGCTCGATGAAGGTCAGCAGGAAGACGAACAGCGCGCCGATGCCGTAGCCGACGACAACGGCACCGATCCATGCGCCACTTTCGACCGCATAGGTGAGGCCGCAACTTGGACACCGGTCATAGAGGTCGAGCCAGCTGCGGAACATCGAGGCGCGCCCGCACGACGGGCACGTACCCGGGATAGCGCCCTTCACGAGCGCTCCCAGTGCCTGGCCGCCGGTCAATCCGACTCGCATGCGTGCAGCGTGCTCCTTCCGGATCGCGAGCGCTACCGCACAACCACGAGAACGGAACTGTTAGCCGTTTGCGAGGTTCGAGCGCCCGAGACTGACCGGCACGTCCTGCCTGCTCACGCATCCTCACTCGGGATACCGGAGGGGTGATGCGCGCGTTCAACGACTCGAGACCTGTGATGCGAACTGGGCTGGCGCTGCCGGCGCAGCTCGTGGTGTTCGCGCTCGTCGGCATCGGCAACGCGCTGGTCGATGCCGCGGTGTTCATGGTGCTGGTCCGATCGCTCACGCTGAGCGACGGGCTGCCGGCGACGGTGGCCTCGACGATCGGCTTTGGCACCGGTGCGCTGCACTCCTACCTGTGGAACTCGCGCGTGACCTTCCGAACCGGCGCGCATCAGCGAGGCGCACTGACGCGCTTCGTCGTGGTGACACTGCTCGCGGCAGCAGCCTCGGCGCTCGCGTTCGCAATCGTGCATGCGTACTGGCCGGCGTCCGACACACAGCTCGTCGCCGCGAAGGGCGCGGCGATGGTGGTCGGTGCAATCGCGAACTTCGCGCTGATGCGCAGCTGGGCATTCGCGCCGCGAGATGACTCGGAGTCGACAGGATCGCAAGAGACCGCGCGCACGCCTCGCGTGCATCCGTTGCTGGCAGTGCTCGCAATTGCGCTCGTGATCCGGTTGCCGTTCCTCGCGGTGCCCGGCTTCTCGTGGGACATCTTCCTGTTCAGCCAGTGGGCGAACACCGCGGTTGAGCACGGGCTCGCGAATGCGATGCTGCGACCGGACATGGACTACGTCGGCTACAATTACGTGCTGCTCGTGCTCGGCACGCTCTACGCCGAGGCGACGCATGTAAACGACCTCGCGGCGAGCTGGGGCTTCGGCCAGACGCTGAAGATCGTGCCGCTGCTGGGTGACCTCGGGGTGGCGGCGCTGCTGTACTTCGTCGGTCAGCGGTGGGGCGAGATCGTGACGGAGCCGCGCTGGCTCGCACGCATCTCGTGGCTCTCGAGCCTGACCTCGGGCGAGCGACTGGGCGTTGCGGCGGCGGCGCTGTTCGCGCTGAACCCGGCAACGCTCTACGACTCGGCGTACTGGGGTCAGGTCGACTCCGTGATCACGGCGGCGATGCTCGGCGCGCTGCTGCTGATGGTGACGCGGCACCCCGGCTGGGCCGGTGTGGTGCTGGCGCTCGGGTTCCTGGTGAAGCCGCAGCCAGTGCTGCTCGTGCCGCTCGTCGGGTGGAGCGTGCTCTGGCTGAACGGCGTCGCGGGACTGGTCCGAGGTGCGATCGGCGGGCTCGTGATGCTCGCGGCCGGGCTCGCTTACTTCTGGGTGGCCGGGATCGGCGATCACATCCTCGAGATCTACCGGCACCTCTTCGAGACCGGCGACCAGGTCTCCGTCAGCGCGTGGAACATGTGGTGGATCGCCTACCGGCAGCGCGGCAACATCGCGCCGTGGGACGTCGTGCTCGAGCTGGGTTCGATGGGCGTCACGATCGGTCAGCTCTCGAAGGTGCTGCTGGGTGGCGCGGTCGCGCTCGCGCTCGTGTCGACCGGCCCGAAGCCGACGATGCACCGCGTGCTGCTGGCGGCGGCGTTCCTCACGTTCGCGTTCTTCATGCTCACGATGAAGATGCACGAGCGATACCTGTTCCCGGCGCTGGCACTGCTCGCGCCGGTGGCAATCCTCGATCGCCGATGGCCTGCGCTTCATGTCGCATTATCAGTGACGTTCCTCCTCAACCTGTATGACGTGTACCCGATGCCGCCTCCGGCGGTGGTTGGCGACTACCACTACATCGGCGCACCGGCGGACATCTGGCTGTCAGCCCTCAACTGCGGTCTGTTCCTCGCCTTTGCGCTGGCACTGGGGACGGCGGTACCGAGCGCCTGGAGTGGATTCCGGATCCCTCGACCACAGCTGCGGCAGGCTCGGCGCCTCGGGTTGGGGCGCTCGTAGCAAAGGTCGGCCTCCGATCCGATGCTGCGTCCGGCGCTATACTGCGCAGGCACAAACCAGCATTGAACTAGGAGTCGCTATGACCTCGACGCTCCCGAGTCGGGTTCTCGGTACCAGCCCCGTACGACCGGACGGCGCTGACAAGGTGACGGGCCGCGCGAACTACGGCGCGGACGTGAACCTGCCGCGCATGCTGTTCGGACGGCTCAAGAAGAGCCCGTACGCGCACGCCATCATCAAGAAGATCGACGTCTCGAAGGCCCTGGCACTGCCGGGTGTCGAGGCGGTTGTCACGGCCCAGGACTTCCCGGACGTGAACAACATGGACGGCGCTGCGCCACGCAAGTTCCTGATCGGGAACTTCATCGCGGTCGACAAGGTCCTTTACTACGGCCACCCCGTGGCTGCGGTCGCTGCGACCAGCCCGCACATCGCGGAGGACGCGCTCGACCTGATCGAGGTTGAGTACGAGGTCCTCCCGCCAGTGATGACCGCCGAAGCGGCGATGTCGCCCGACGCGGCAATCCTGCACCCCGGTATGCGCACCGCTGAGCCGGTCGGCATCAGCGGCGACACCGCGGGCCGCGACTCCAACGTCGCGTCGCACCTGCAGGTCGCGACCGGTGACGACATCGACGCCGCGTTCGCGGCCGCCGAGATCGTCGTTGAGAACGAGTTCCACACCTCGACCGCGCACCAGGGCTACCTCGAGCCCCACACGGCGACGGCGCAGTGGAACTCCGACGGCAGCCTCGTGATCTACAGCTCGTCGCAGGGCTCGTTCCAGATCGTGCGCGACCCGCTCGCGACGATCCTGAAGATGCCCGCCTCCCGCATTCGCGCGATCCCGATGGAGATCGGCGGCGGCTTCGGTGGCAAGAACCGGCTCTACTGCGAGCCGCTGGCCGCGATGCTGGCGAAGAAGGCTGAGAAGCCGGTCAAGCTGAGCATGACCCGCGAGGAAGTGATCGAGGCCTCTGGCCCGACCTCCGGCGCGTGGATCCGTGCCAAGCTCGGCGCGACGAAGGACGGCACGTTCACCGCGTTCCAGATGTGGATCGCGTACGAGGCCGGTGGCTTCCCGGGCTCCTCGGTCGGCGGTGGTCTGAACACCTCGCTCGGCCAGTACAGCATCCCGAACGTGAAGATGGACGGCTACGACGTCGTCGTGAACCGCCCGCGCAACGCGGCCTACCGCGCCCCGGGTGTGCCGGCGCCGAACTACGCCATTGAGTCGCTGGTCGACATGATGGCGGAGCGCCTGGACATCGACCCGATCGACATCCGCATCCAGAACTCGTCGGCTGAGGGCACTCGCCGACCGAACGGCGTCATCATTGGCCCGAACGGCAACCGCGAGGTGATGCAGGCGATCAAGGACTCGGCGCACTACCGCTCCGAGCTCACCGGCAAGAACCGCGGCCGTGGCGTTGCCATCGGCTTCTGGAACGCCGGCGCTGGTGCGCACTCGATGAACGCCACCGTGAACCTCGATGGCACGATCACGCTGAACACCGGCGCGGTCGACATCGGCGGCCTGCGCGCGACCGAGGCGATGACCTTCGCCGAAGTGCTGGGCATCCCGTACGAGGCGACCAACCCGCGCATCGTGGACACCGACTCGATCGGCTGGACTACGCTGACGGCAGGCAGCGGCACCGGCGCGGGCATCTCCGCCAGCGCCTTCCTCGTTGCCGGCCAGATCAAGCAGCGCGCGATTGAGCGCGCCGCCAAGATCTGGGAAGTCGAGGCCTCGACGGTCACGTATGACGTCGAGACTGCTTCGATGACCGGCCCGGCCGACGCCGAGGGCAAGCCTCGGACGATGACCTTCCAGCAGTTGGCTGCTCAGCAGGCCGGCACTGGTGGGTACATCAGCGGCCACGTCGACAACAGCGGCGCTCAGGGTGGGCCGACGTACGCCGGCAACATCGTGGACGTCGAAGTCGACGAGGAGACCGGCAAGGTCACCGTGCTCCGCTTCACCGTGGTGCAGGACGCCGGCAAGGCGCTGCACCTCGGCTACGTGGAGGGCCAGCTCCAGGGTGGTGCCGCTCAGGGCATCGGCATGGCGCTGACTGAGGAGTACTACTACGACGAGAACGGCGTGCTGCGGAACGCGAGCCTGCTCGACTACCGCATCCCGACCGCGCTCGACGTGCCGATGATCGAGACGATCGTCGTCGAGGTCCCGAACCCCGGTCACCCGCTGGGTGTCCGCGGCGTGGGCGAGTGCGCAATCGTCGTCCCGATGGCGGCTGTGGCGAACGCCGTGGCAAACGCGGTCGGCCTGCGGCCGACCTCGATGCCGGTGTCGCCGCGCAAGCTGATCGAGATGATCATGGACCGGGACGGCATCGAGGCCTAAGCCTCGAGCCCAGCTCGAACCTCGCGAAGGCGGGCCCCAGTGAGGCCCGCCTTCGTCGTTCATGGCTCGTTCTTATGTGCTGCCAGCGATGTGGATTTTCGCCTCGTTTTCACCTCAAAACGGGCGTGCAGACCATGCGATTCGTGATAGAGTGCCACTCGCTCGGCGGGGGATACGCCACCGGCGGTGCCGTCACACGCGACGTCTCAGACGCGTGTAGTGGATTCGAGAGAGGAACGCGCATGCCGATCGAATGGCCAGAGGGAAAGCGCCCCGTCTTCGTGGGTGCTGGTTGGACGATGATCCGTCGCTATATGCCGCGCACCAAGGCGAGCAACGCCAAGGAAGCAGCGACGATGGCGATCGCTGACGCCGGTCTGAAGGTCTCCGACATCGACGGCATCTTCATCTGGGCCAACCCGAACTGGGGCAACGTCCAGGGCCCGACGGTGTGGCTGGACATCGCTCAGATGATGCAGGTCATGCCCTGGGAGAACATCAAGTTCTGGCTGCAGCCGGAGGCCGTGGCCGCCGGTTCCTGCTCGGGCATCCAGTGTGCCGCCCTGGCGCTCGGCGCCGGCGCTGTGAACTACGCGCTCGTCATCCGCACGGGTCACCACCCGGCCGGCGTGCGCTACCGCCAGATCTCGACGAACCGCGCTCCGGGCAACTCGGCGTTCAGCACGCCGTACGGCCACGGTGTCGGTGGCGCCGGCCAGTCCGTCACGTACCAGCGCTACCTCGCCAAGTACGGCGCGAAGCGCGAGGAGATGTGGGGCTACATCGGCACCGCTCACAAGAATGGCCAGGACACCCCGCAGTCCGTGTGGCGTGGCCGCCTGATCACCGAAGAGGACTACCTCAACGCTCGGTTGATCGCGTACCCGATGAACATCTTCGACAACGACATGCCGTGTGACGGTGTGCTGGCAGTCGTGATGACGACCGAAGACCGCGCGAAGAGCACGCCGCACCCCGGTGGGTACATCGCGGGCATGGCTGCCATCCCGACGCACCGCAACCAGACTGGTATCACCGAGCCCCTGGAGGGCCTGGAGGAGACCAACGGCTGGCAGGCGAAGAACCTGTACGCGAGCGCTGGCCTGAACCCGACCGACGTCACCGTGAAGCACGTCTACGACGGCTTCTCGCCAATGGTCTGGATGTGGATCGAGGCCTTCGGCTTCGCTCCCAAGGGCGAGGCACACGCGTGGGCGCAGCCGGAGACCATCGGTCGCGACGGCCCGCACCCGCTGAACATGTCGGGCGGTAACCTCGGTTCCGGCCGCGTGCACGGCTTCGGTCACGTGCTGGAGACGGCGATGCAGCTCATGGGCACCGCCGGCATCCGCCAGGTCAAGAACAACGAGGTCGCACTCTGCGAGACCGGCCCCTTCGGCTCGGCCTCCAGCTTCATGGCGACTCGCGACTAGTTCGCGTCTCTCGCAACTCACAAGAAGCCCGGCGCAATGCGCTGGGCTTCTTGTTGTTCGCTCGCATTCCAATCCGCTGACATCTCGCGTCATACAACGCGCGCGTAAACCCACCTCGATGCCCCGTTCGTACGTATCGGTGTTCGCTCGCGACTCGAGGAAGGAACGACTGTGCACGTCGACAACACGCAGCAAGGCATCCCGAGCTGGGTCGAGCTGATGACCTCCGACGAGGACGCAGCGGTGCGGTTCTACGGCGACCTCTTCAACTGGGTCGACAACGCGCAAGACGTCCCCGGCGAGAATGGCGGGACGTATCACCTCGCAACGCTGGGCGGCGACAACATCGCGGGCATCGGTACCGAGCGGCAGCCCGGCGTGCCCCCGCACTGGAGCATCTACTTCGCGGTCGACGACGCGGTAGCAGTGGCGGCCAAGGTGCCGGCCGCAGGCGGTCAGGTGATCGTGCCGCCGACGGACGTCATGAATCTCGGACGAATGGCGATCGTCGCCGATCCGACCGGCGCGCCGATCGGGCTCTGGGAGGCGAAGCTACACAAGGGCTTCGGACGCCGCGACGAGCCGGGCAGCGTGTCATGGTGCGAGCTGCTGACAGATGACGCAGCGCAGGCGACGGCGTTCTTCACGAACATCCTCGGCGTGCCCGCGGAGGAGATGGCGATGCAGGGCTACTCCTACACGCTGCTGGGCCCGACGGTGGGTCGAGGCGCCGGGATCATGTCTAAGACACCCGAGATGGGCTCGATGCCGACGATGTGGGGCGTGTACTTCGAGGTAGCCGACACGGACGCGACGGTAGCAAAGGCGCGCGACCTCGGCGCAACAGTGCTGAATGAGCCACAGGACATGATGGCGGGGCGCTGGGCAATGCTCGCGGACCCGCAGGGCGCGGTGTTCGGCATCATCAAATCCGCCCCAATGCCCTAGGGCGTTCCGCCCTTCTCGCCCGTCGTTACGAGGCGATCTCTGCGAGGAGGTCGCCTCGTTGCTTTTCGGTTGCACGCCCTGCGGGTTGCGCTGCAACGGTTCGAGGCAGAGGCTGGGCGTGTGACCAGTCAATCGAACACAGCCAGCGTCGCGAGCGACGTTCCCGCTGCGATGCCCTCGCAGCTGTCCGTGTATTGCATCGCCGCGGGCGCCGGCATCGCCTCGATGGCGATGAACTTCTGGCTGCCGCTGCTGCCCCTCTACATGCAGGAGCTCGGCGCCGGGAACCAGTCGAGCGCGCTGTTCTGGACGGCGATCGCCAACATCGCGCTCGGTCTCGCACGGATCGTGAGTGGGCCGCTCTGGGGCATGGTGTCGGACCGCATCGGTCGCAAGCCGATGTTCGTACGCACGCTGTTCTGCGCGGCGGCCACGATCGTGATCGTCGCGGCCGCACAGGCGCCGTGGCAGGTCGCACTCGCGTTCATCGTCCAGGGGCTGCTCTCGGGCTTCATCCCTGCAGCCACGGCGCTGATGAGCGTCAGTGTGCCCGAGGAGCGCATGAGCGCGAGCCTCAGCCTGGTGACGGGCGGCCAGTACCTGGGCACCACGCTTGGACCAGCGCTCGGCGCAGCACTCGTAGTGTTCTTCGGGTTCCGTGGCTCGATGCTGGTGGGTGCGGCGCTGCCGATCGTTGCGGCGCTGCTCGTGCTGACAATGGTGCCTCGCGATGCGGTGACCCCTCGAGCGCCACGCGCGGCGGGTCCGAGGGCGCGCACGTCACCAATGGCGATGGTGCGCACGCTGCCGGTGCAGTTCTACGTAGCGGTGTTCCTGTTCTTCTTACTGTTTGCGATGAACCAGCTCGTGCGACTGCTCACGCCGCTCGCGCTGCAGGACATCGTTGGTCGATCGAGCGTTGCCGCTGTCTCAGGTCTCGCGTTCTCGATTAGTGGCGCGGCGGCTGTACTCGGGATCGTGTTCATCGGGCAGCGCTACGTACGCCCCGGTCGCCTCAAGCTGACGCTGATCGTGGGGACGATCGTGGCTGCCGCCGCGACGGCTGCGCTGGCGTTCGCCCATGTCGTGCCGGTATTCATCGCGCTCTTCACCGTGTTCTCGCTCGTGCTGGCAATGATGATTCCGGCTACCAACACGCTGATCGCCACGAACGTCTCACGCGAGCGGCGCGGCACTGGCTTCGGGGTCGCGAGCAGCGCACAGGCGATGGCGCTGATGGTCGGGCCGATCACGGCCGCCGCGTTCGGCGGGGCACTCAGCCTCGGATTCCTCGTCGGTGGGGCCCTGTTCGTCGGCATCGCGGTGCTCGTGTTCTTCTCCGTACGTGAGCCTCGGCCCTTTGGTGGGGTGGTTGAGGCCGAGGCGGAAGCCGCCAGCTAGCCCCTGTTCCGTGGCCTTCCGGCCGGTCAGCCTCGACACCTCGCGTCGAGGTGAGGCGATCCGCTACTCTGGCGCTATCACGACCATTGAAAGGCGTGCACACGATGGCGATCGAGAACGATCGACCGGCCGACGCACCGGCACGCTCCTCCAGCGTCACCCACGAAGAGGGCGATTACCCGCGCTATCGGTGGGTGATCATCAGCCAGATGATCCTCCAGCAGCAGCTGGGGCCGCTCATCTTCTCGAGCCTCGGCGTTCTGCTGCCGTCGATGCAGAAAGAGCTGCACTTCGGGCTGATCGAGCTCGGACGACTCGGGTCGGCACGGACCGTCGGCAACTTCGTGCTGTTCGTGGCGAGCATCCTGCTGGTGCGGTTCCGCCCGATCCGCATGTTCAACATGTTCGCGCTCGTGCTCGCCGCTGCGTTGCTGATCGTAGGCTTCGCGCCGAGCTACTACGTCGCGCTCGGCGGACTCGCGCTGTACTCGTTTGGTGTGTCGTTCGGGCAGGTGCCGGCGAACATGGTGCGACAGCAGTGGATCGCGCCAAAGGAGATGGCGACGGTCTCGGGCGTGATGCTCGCACTGCAGACCGTCTTCCAGATGGCCGGCCTGGCACTGGTTCCGTTGATCCTCGAGCCAATCGGTGGCTGGCGGTCAGTGTTCATCGGCAACGCGGTGATCTTGCTCGCGATCGCGTCGGTGTGGTTCTTCACCGCGCGCGAGCGCATCACGCCGAGTTACGAGCGCATGCGCAGCCAAGACCGCGGCCTGTCGGCGGCGGGTGCTGTGTTACGACGCCGCGAGTTCTACCTGCTGGGCTTCGCCGTGCTGGGCGGCGCAACGGCGTTCACGACCAACCTCTACCTGCTGCCGAAGTTCTTCGTCGATGAGCGGCACTTCTCGCTGCAGGTGGCTGGATCGATCACCGCGGTGATCCCTCTCGGTGGACTGCTGGCGAACCTCGTGGCTGGCGTGCTCTCGGACCGCATCGGACGGCGGAAGCTGATCATTTGGCCGTCCGGCATCGCACTGCCGATCCTCTGGTACATCATGATCGGCGACTACCCACCGAGCATCCTTGTGCCCGTCGCGTTCCTGACCGGCGTGTTCGTGTTCCTGCCGTTCCCAGCGCTACAGACGATCCCGCTCGAGATTCCAGGGCTGAGCCCAGCAGAGCGCGCGATTGGTCAGGCGCTGCAGATGACGATCTCAACGGTCGGCATCTTCTTCGGGCCGATCTTCGTGACCTCGATCGCCGCGAGCACAGGGTCGCTGCGCAGTGGTCTGCTGTACCTGCTGCTGCTGCCGACGCTGTTCGTGTGGACGACGATATTCATGCCCGAGACCGGGCGCGTCGCGCGACAAAAGGCAGCGAGCTAGGGGCGTTCCGTCCCTCTCGCCCTGCGTATCGGGGCGTGGTCGGTGACGCGATTACTCGGCGTCCTGCACGCATACCTCGAGGTCTGCGAGTGGGGCTGCTAACCGCCGTTGTGGAGCAGCAGCACGATCAGCGCGCCGGTGCCGAAGAGCACGACGTTGAGCAGCGAGAGCCGGTCGCGGAGCAACATCTCATCGATGTTGCGCTCGGGCTGGCGGTCAGCGACGAAGCGGATGCGTAGCAGGCCGTAGATCACGAATGGCAGTGTAACGAGCATTGAGTGGTCCGCCGGCAGATTCTTCGCCGTGGTCAGGTACATGACGTACGAGATCACGCTTGAGGTCATCGCGAGGCCGGCCATCTGCTCGAGGAACTCACCCGAGTACTCGCCGATAACGGCGCGCGGGGCGAGGCCAAAGTCACGCACGAGCAGCCACTCCTGACGCCGACGCAGCGTCGCGAGGTAGAGCGCACCGAACGTGGTGACGACGTAGAGCCATTCAGAAATCGGCACGTCGATCGCGAAGCCGCCGGCGATGGCGCGCAGCGTGAAGCCGAGCGCAACGGCGATCGCATCGATGATCGCGACCTGCTTCAGCACGAACGAGTAGGCGAGCGTGAGCGCCACATAGAGCGAAAGCACACCCCCAAAGCGTGGGTCGAGCAGGAAGCCCGCGATGACCGCGCTGGTCGGGATGCCGATCCCACACACCACGGCCAAACGAACAGGCAGGCGGCCGGAGGCGATCGGGCGGAAGCGCTTCCGCGAGTGCATGCGGTCGCGCTCGACATCAACGACGTCGTTGAGGAGGTATGCGCCCGAGGCCGCGAGGCTGAACAAGGCGAAGCCGACCGCACTCGACGCGATCAGCGGAATCCAGCTATCGGGGTTGCGGAGCTGCCACGCCGTGCCGTTGGAGAAGATGAAGGCCGCGAAAAGCAGGCCGTTCTTCTGCCACTGCGCGGGACGCATGGCCTGGATGAGCGCGAGGAAGATTCCCGGGATACTGACCGAGGGCCGCTCTTCGTGAGCGACCGCCTCCGGTGATTGGAGCGCGGTCATCGAGCCACCTTCCGTGCGCGCATCCTCATCTTAGGGTGCGTGCACACCTCGGGACATGCGGGCCACCCCCTCTCTACTCGGTCTCAACTCGGTTCTGGGCGAGTGATAACCGCCGCGACGCGACGTACGATGCCTGCTCACTCGCCACATCGCCGGAGGCTCGTCCGTGACACAGGCCACTGAGGATCGCCAGCCCGAGGTCAGCCCGGCTGAGCCCGCGCGCATGGGGACGTTCCATGCGTTCTCGTACCGCAATTATCGGCTGCTGTGGATCGGCGACCTCGCCACTGCGGCGGGCGCTTGGATTCAGCAGACAGTGATGGGCTGGGTCGTCTACGACCTGACCGGATCGGGGAGCATCCTCGGGGCGGTCAATCTGATGCGGACCATTCCGATCCTGCTGTTCTCACCCGCCGCCGGCGTTGCGACCGACCGAGTGCCGCGCAACCGCATCATCGCGATCAGCCAGTTCTGCATGTTTGTCCTGACCTTCCTCGTCGGCTTCGATCTGCTCGCGGGGACGCTGCAAATCTGGCACCTCTTCTTGTTCACGTTCCTGATCGCGACCGCGCAGACGTTCAACCTGCCGGCGCGGCAGACCTTCGTGTTCGACCTGGTACCGCGAAACGTGATTCCGAATGCGGTGGCGCTGTCATGGTTCGCGTTCAGCCTCGCCCGATCGATCGGGCCGGCGATCGGCGGCCTACTGATCCTGAAGTTCGGACCAGCAAACAATTTCTTCCTGCAGGGTGTCGCCTACGCCAGCGTGATGGTGACGATCCTGATGATCCGTACCGAGCAGGTGCAGCGCACGTCGAACCGCAAGCCGTTCTTCGAGAGCGTGCGCGAGGGCTATGGCTTCGTGCTGACGGAACCTCGAGCGCGGCTGGTGCTGGTCATGAGCCTGATCTCGCCGATGTTCATCATCCCGCTGCACGGAGCGCTGCTCCCGATCTTTGCGAAGCAGGTCTTCCACGAAGGCCCGGACGTGTTCGGCATCCTCGTGGGATCGATCGGGTTCGGCGGGCTGTTCGGCGGGCTGCTGACTGCCTCGCTCAACCGCGTCGATCGGCGCGGGATGCTGCAGCTGGTGGCGTTGCTGATCTTCGCCGGCTCCGAGGTAATCTTCTCGATCCTCGCGGGCACGACCGGCAACATCTGGATCTCGGTACCGTTCCTCGTGATCGCGGGAGTTGCGGAGTCGCTCTACACGACGACGAACACGACGGTGCTGCAGCTGCTGGCGCCTGAGCACCTGCGCGGCTCGATGGCCAGCGTGCTGCAGCTCGCAATGTTGATTATGCCGATCGGTGGCATTGTGGCCGGCGCCGGTGCGGACCTGTTCGGCGCGCCGGTGATGGGCGCGACGATCACCTTCATCGCCTTCAGCATCGGCGCGAGCATCCTGATCCTGTCGCCACGGATGCGAGGTCTGCGCTTGAGCCAGCTGACCTAGGATCCGGCGCCCACACCGGCACACTGAGAGGTTCTTGCAACGTACAGACCGTTCGAGAACGCCTCGAATGTCTCGTTTGCACGCCTAGGCTCTCGATTGCGAGGCGCACAGCGCTCCTCGCGAGGGGAGCCTGGCGATGTTGTACACCCATGTCCTGCTGACGCATGACGGCTCGGAGCTGTCCGACCGCGCGGTCGAGCACGCCGAGGCGATCGCGAACGCGTTCCAGTCCCGCGTGACTGTGCTGCGCGTCACCGAGACCGTCGGCGAGGTGATGGTGCACATCGCGCCCACCGCGCTCGAAGGGGCAGGCGCGATCGTGGCGGACGTCGCGGAAACCGTGGTCGCCACGGAGCACGCCACAGCCGAACGCGACGTCGAGGCCGTTGCGGCGATCCTCGCAACATCCGTAGCGAGCTCGGTGGACACGCTGATCAAGGAGGGCTCCCCCGGCCCAACGATCGTGGAGGCGGCGATTGAGGTCGGCGCGGACCTGATTGTGATGGCGACGCACGGCCGTAGCGGGCTCAGTCGCGCGGTGATGGGCTCGGTCGCCGACCACGTGCTGCACAACGCGCCGTGCCCGGTGCTGCTCTGCCGAGTCACTGACTAGGGCCGCGACCTAGCCTCGAAACACCCGCACACGGTATTTGCCCACAGAACGAGCGAGGCGCCCTCTCGGGCGCCTCGCTTCGTGTCAGTCGCGGGAGCAGCGTTAGTTCTGCTGCACCCACGGGCCGGCGCCGGTAACGCGGTCAGCCTTCACGCGGACCATGACGCGGACTTCGCCCTCGTTCTTGGGGTAGTCCTTGCCGCTGTACTTGTTCGACAGCTCGTTGATGTGGTCGTAGGCGTTCTCGGTAACGAGCTCGGCCTGGCCGCGCACGAGCAGGTACTGCCCGGGAGCCTCGAGGTTCTGCACGGAGACCGTGACGCGGGGGTCGCGGCCGAGGTTGACGGCCTTCTGGCGCGCCATGTTCGTGTTGAACACGAGGTCGCCATCCTTCTCGTCGACCCAGACGAGGGTGACCTGCGGCGTGCCGCTCTTGTTGGTCGTGATCACGTGGGCAAAGACCTTGCCGTGCAGCAGATCCTTGGCGGGCTGAGGCAGTTCCATCGACGTTCCTTCTCTCGGGAAGCGCATGTTGTACGGGTACCCCGGCGGGGTAGGCAGGGAGTATCGCACTCGCCGGGCTTCGCCGCCCGATCCCGGTCGAGCGAGGAATCGTGAGCCCAGACGAGGCTTGCGGATGCCGGGCTATCACGGGCGGGTTCTTTCCCTACAAAAGGTCTCGACATACACCGGATCTGCCCCGATCCGCGTATGTAATGCTGCACGTCACGTCCTGGGGCACCGAGCTGGTCGCGAACCGCGGCCGGCAACTGGGGATCGTCTCGCTCATCGCCGGGCTGCTGCTGGTGGTCGCCTGCTCCAAGCAGAGTGACGTCCAGCTGACCGCCGGCACGGCGACGCCCACTGCGTCCGTCTCGGCGACTGCGAGCGCGACTCCCGAGATCCCCACGCCTACACCGACCCCGATCTCGCTGGCCGGCGCGCCGTTCCCGCCCTCGCCCAAGCTCCAGCGCACGCCGCCGACGAACGCCGATGGCATCAAGCGGATCGTTGCCCCTCGCCTCCACCTCGATAACTACATCGAGACAGTGCCAGTCATCAGCGGCGAGATGCAGACGCCGGCCGACGCGAACTATGCGATCGGCTACTACCCCGACTTCAAGGTGAAGCCCGGCGATTCTGGCAACGCGATCTTCTCGGCCCACGAGACCTGGAACCACCAGCAGGGCCCGTTCTACGCGCTGCACTACGCAGCCGTGGGCGACGACATCTTCGTCGAGATGAACGATGGCAAGCAGTTCCACTACCGCGTCAGCAGCTACAAGCGCTACGAAGTGAAGAACATGCCGATGAACGAGATACTCAACCCGAAGGGCCGCGCCTTCGGTGAGCAGTGGATGACCTTGATTACGTGCGGCGGTCGCATCGTCTACGGCGAGGACGGCTTCGGCGAATACCTCGACCGCGACGTGGTCGTCGCCAAGCTGGTTAAGTAGTCCGCTCTCGTCCCCGGCCACGGCTTCGCCACAGTCCACCAAGCAACACCAGCGCCACGAGCGTGCCCACGAATTGGGCCACATGACCGGGCCGCTTCGTCGCAGATGAGTCGGCTGGCGAGTTCGATAGTTGCTCGTCCGAACCGTGCAATCCCGAGGATGGTTCCGCGCTCTCAGGCATGCCTTGCTGGCCGTTCGGGTTGAGTGCGTTACCGACGACCGCATTCACCTCGGCACCCATCAGGAACAGGTACGCGCTCAGGTACATCCAGAGCATGAGCACCACCACGCCGCCGAGTGTGCCATAGGTCGCCTCGTACTTTCCGAAGCGGGTCACGTACTGCACGAAGCCGAACGAGGCGATCGCCCAGCCGATCACGAAGAAGACGGCTCCGGGCGTGATCCACTGCCAGGCTCGACGGCCTGCGGGGCCAATCCAGTACAGCACGCCCGCCGCGACCATCAGCATCACTAGCACGAGCAGCACGCCGGCGATCTGCAGCGGCCAATAGGCAACCTCGCCTGCACCGATCGCGTTCGCGACGCGGAGCGCGAACAAACGCGCACCGAACAGCAGGCCGATGCCTGCCAGCAGCGTGAGTGCACTGCCAGTCGTGAGTCCAAGTGAGGTGATCGTCTGCCGCCACCACGGGCGGTCCTCGACGACCTCGTACGCCTGGTTCATGGCGCGCATCGCGGCAGAGACACCGCCCGAGGCAGCCCAGACGGCGCCGATGATGCCAAATGAAAGCAGACCGGTCGGGTGTGTGCTCAACACCGAGTTGAGTTGGTCCTCCACGATCGGGCGCGCGCTCAGCGGGATCGCATTACCAACCCGCTGTAGCACGAGTGCCGTGGGGTTATCGAGACGCAGCAGCCAGGCAGCCGCGGATCCCGCTGCTGCGAGGAAGATCGCGAACGGAAACAATGCGAGCAGCATGCGGTAGGTCAGCGACGCCGCGTAGTCGCCGATTCCGTCCTGCGACGCGCGCTTCCAAATCGCCTTGGTGTGGTCTCGGGTTTGCTCCCACATAAACGGAGTGTCGCCCGGCATGCGTGCAGATCGCGGGCACACGCCGCCAAGGAGCGCTCACAAAACGCTATCGGTCGCTGCTACCACGGCCCCCAGGGCGCTTCGACCAACTCGATGTCGCCGGAGCGGACGTGGGCGTCCCAGTGCTGCTCGTCATGCTCGCGCCAGCAGCGCAGGTCGAGTTGGGCGTTGCCGATGCGCATGCCTCGGAGCTCCACATCGCCGAGCCAGCTCGGGACGTGCGGGGCGACGAGCAGCCGACCGTTGGGCGCGTCCGCGCGCAGGCCGAGCATCGCCTGCAGCAGGTGGAACACGGTGCCAGCAGCCCACGCCTGCGGGACGTTTGCGCCGAGGTACTGCACGGGGAACGAGTGCGGCGCGCGGTTGATGCCGGCATAGAGCTCGGGCAGGCGGTACGAGCTGAAGGAGCGCGCGGCATCGAGCACCTCGCGCGCGACGCGACCGGTCTCCTCGACGTAGCCATAGCGCCGGAAGCCAAGCGCGATGATGCCGTTGTCGTGCGGCCAGACCGCGCCGCGCTGGTATGCGTAGGGATTGAACGCTGGGTGCGAGGCGGCAAGCGTGCGCACGCCCCAGCCACTCAGCATGTCGGGCTCGAGTAGGCGCTGCACCACTCGCGCGGCGTGCTCGGGCGACGCGATGCCGCTCCAGAGCGCATGACCGGCGTTAGAGACGACGGTGGGCACACGCTCCTTCTGAGGATCGAGGACGAACGCGTAGGAGCCGATCTCCTCGCACCAGAAGCGCGCCTCGAACTGCGCTTGCAGCGCACGCGCACGGTCACGGAGCGCCGAGGCACGCGATGGGTTACCGAGCGCGTCGTAGACCTCGGCCATGCGCATCCAGGCATCGAAGACATAGCCCTGCAGCTCAACCAGCGCCTTGGGCTGCGGGACGTTGCGGCCGTCGGGATAGACGACCGAATCGAAGCCGTCCTTCCAGCCGACGTTCTCATAGCCCTGACCGCTGCGGCTCTGGTGCTCCTGAAAGCCGTCACCGTCGAGATCTCCATAGCGGTCGATCCACTCGAGGCAGCGCTCCGCGGTGTCGAGATGACGGCGCAGCAATTGCTCGTCGTTCGTCCACTTCCATGCCTCGTGCAGCACGATCAGGTAGAGCGGTGTCGCGTCGGCGGTGCCGTAGTACGGCGTGTGCGGGATGCGCTTGAAGTGCGCAAGCTCGCCGTAGCGAATCTCGTGCAGGATCTTGCCGGGCTCGGCATCACGCCGTTCATCGAGCTCGGTCGCCTGATACTCCGCCAGCACGTCCAGCGTGCCGTATGCCATGCCGGTGTGTAGCGGCATCGTCTGGAGGCTCGTGATCAACGTGTCACGGCCGAAGACAGTGACGAACCACGGCACGCCCGCGAGGGGCAACCATGCTGGCTCGTCGCCTTCGGAGGGCTGCTCCAGGCTCAGCGCGTTGAGATCCTCGACGGACTGGCGGTAGAGCTTCGACACATCCTCATTGCTCGAAACGAGCGTCGGCGTTCGCGCGATCCACCGGCGCAGCGCGCGGTCAGGCTCGGTGAGCACGAGACGGTCATGGCACGCACTCGGATCAGCCGGATGCGTCTCACCGTCGTATTCGAGGTGGTAGAGACCGCAGGTATGCCAGGTCGCACCCGCGTCCACAGTGACGTCCCAGGTAATGCTGCCGTTCGCGTAGTGCGGCGTCGAGCCGGAGTTCACTACCTCGTAGCGAAGGGCGCGCTCGAAGTCGAGGTGCTCGTAACGCGTGGTGAGGATGCTGCCCTCTTCGTCCCAGTTCGTGATGATGTGGCCGCGACGCACAGCGGCTTTCGTGCGCACCTCGAACAGGTCGGCGAAGTCGGAGCGTTGCGCGATCTCGAACATGAAGCGCGCCGGGGTCGTGCCGTAGTTCGTGATGTCGATGTCTTCGTGGATGCCATCGATCACGGAGCGGTTCACGGTCAGCCCGAGCGTGCCCGCGGGGATCGTGCCGCCTTCGGTCAGCATCTCCTCGTTCGCGAGGTAGAAGGCGGCCGCGTAGTACCTCGTCACATTCGAGGTGCGCAGGCTCCACGGGACGCCGTTGGCGAAGATGCCGTAGTGCGAGAGGAAGCGCGTGTCACGCCCATAGATGCCCTGGTCGGTGCCGAGGTCGACGCCGCCCTGCAGGTTCGTGACCATGAAACTCATGCCCTGGTTAATCGTCAGCACGGGAACGCTGACCTGCACCTCGACCGGCATGGACGCTCGTTTCTAGTGGCGCGGCCTCATCACATCAGCGCCGTTGTCGCAGGCACTCCCGCGCTCAGCGCCGCGGCGGGCTGCTGCTCGCCAATAAGGTCCGCGTAGATGCGCACATAGTCCGCAGCCATGCGCTCAACTGTGAAGCGCTCATCGAACGCCGCGCGGCATGCCTGCCGATCGAACGTACCGAGGCGGTCAAGCGCCGCGACCGCCTCATCGACCCCGCGCACGACGAAACCGGAGCGACCATCTTCGATCACCTCGGGCACCGAGCCGGCGCGGTAGGCGATCGTGGGCGTGCCGCAGGCCATCGCCTCGATCATCACCATGCCAAACGGCTCGGGCCAGGCGATCGGGAAGAGCAGCGCGGCGGCGTTGCCGAGGAAGTCCTGCTTCTCCGCATCACTCACCTCGCCCACCCAGTCGACAAGCGGGTCGAGTAGCAACGGGCGCACAACCTCGTCGAAGTAGTCCTGGTTGATCGGCTCGATCTTGGCGGCGACGCGCAGCGGCATGCCGATGCGGCGCGCCATCTCGACCGCGTCGTGAAAGCCCTTCTCGGGCGAGAAGCGGCCCATGAAGGCGAGGTAGCCACCATTGCCAGGGCCCTGGTGATAGAGGTCAGACGGCAGGCCGTGATAGACAGTGCCCCGCCAGTCGATGCCAGCGAGCGGCAGTCGTTGCGACTCAGAGATCGAGACCATCGGCAGGTCGGCGAACTCGCGGTGCAGCGCGACGAACTCGGGGAAATCGAGACGACCGTGCTGGGTCGTGAGATGCGCCATCGACTGTCGACGCACCAGCGGGAAGTGCAGGTAGCTCGTATGGAAATGCATCACGTCGAACGTCTCGATCTGCCTCGAGACCTCCTCAAGCATCGCAAGGTGGACCGCGATCGGGTCGGTGCAGTTCGGGTCGAGGCGCAGGCCCATTCGCGCCATCGGCACGAGGTGGCCCGATGTCCGCGAGTCGGCCGTGGCGAACAGCGTCACCTCGTGGCCTTGTCGCACGAGCTCTTCGGTCAGGTAGGACACCACCCGCTCGGTGCCGCCGTAGCCGGTGGGCGGAACGGCTTCATAGAGCGGCGCGACTTGGGCGATACGCATGGTGGTGATTGCCTCCACGTGCAGTATTCGCCTTAGTGCGGCCCGTTCCGGGAACGAGCAGTCGCTGCGGCCATATCGTTCCCGTTGCAAGTGCTCGAACGCTGGCAACTAACTGGCGGCATCGGCGTTTGCGTGCGAGATATCCACAGCGGCGAGGCGTGCAGGGTCGAGCGGAAGCGCTGGCATCAGCTCTCGCTCCGCGAACTCCATGAATGCGTCTTGCTGCTGGCCGATGTTGTGCACGTACACGTGGTCGTACCCGGCATCGACCATCTTCTGCACCGCCTCGATGTATCGAGCGGGGTCGTTGCCGAGCACGATGCGTCGTACATACCCGAGTCCACGGTCGCAGGGATTTCTACGGCGGACTCGATGTCTTCCGGGGTCTTGAGCTCGCTCGACAGGCGGCCCTTGAGGCCGACGTTCGGCCACCACTCATGCACGAGCGCGCGCGACTCGCCCTCGGTCGGCGCGAAGCAGGTCGCGACCTGCGCGATACGCGGCTTGCCGGCGCCACCGTGTGCCTCGAAGCGCTCGGTGATCTCGCGGTCCGGTGCGAGGCCGACGAGCCCGTCACCGATGCGGCCCGCGAGGTCGATCGCACGGTGGCCTTTGACCGCGACATAGACGCGCGGCGCCTGTTCGGGAAGGCTGAAGATGCGCGCCTCGTCGGTGACGAAGTGCTTGCCGATACGCGAGACCTCACGGCCTCGCCAGAGCAGGCGCATCAGCTCGATGGCCTCCTCGAGCATCTCGAGGCGCGTGCCGGCGTTCGGCCACGGCTCGCCAGTAACGTGCTCGTTGAGCTGCTCGCCACTGCCAACGCCAAGGAAGAAGCGGCCGTCGAAGAGCATCTGCGTCGTCGCAGCTGCCTGCGCGAGGATTGCGGGGTGCATACGGATGATCGGACAGGTCACGCCGGTACCGACTTGCAGCGCCGACGTGACCTGAGCGATGGCGCCAAGCGCGCTCCATACGAACGCGCTCTGGCCCTGATGCTCGGTCCAGGGATGGTAGTGGTCGGAGATCAGCGCAAAGCTGAATCCGTGCTGTTCCGCGAGTGCGGACTGACGCACGAGCTCCTGCGGCGTGTGTTCCTCACTCGAGAGTGCGAAGCCAAACGCGACCATCAGCCACCCCCATCTGTTACGGCTTCAGCGTGTGCACCACCGCAGCGCCGAAGAAGTTGATCGTGTGCGCGTTGTAGGACTCAAGCAGGGCCAATGCCTCGCCCTGGCGATCGTCGGCGGCGAGGAATGCGACCACGCCTGCACCGTCCTCGATCGCCTGTGCGTACTCGGCGAGGTTGTCCTTGTTGGTCAGCGCCTGCTGCACCGTGCGTACGGCCTGCTCGGTGATGCCGTGCTCCTCGCCCTTGGGGTCGATCGCGTGTTCACCGTCGTGGCCAACGTAGAGGCGCACTTCCTCGAAGCCCGCGCCCTCAAGCCGGCCTTCGAGCTCTGCCGCACGCGCACGGTCGTCCACGACCGCGATCATGTGGCCGGTCGGGTCGGCGATAAATTCCTCGTTGCTCCGCACGTTGATAGCCACCGCTGGCTCCTTTCACACGAAGCATCCGCTTCTCATTCAACGTCGCATGGCAGGTGGAACACCCACGCATCGGCGCTAGGCGCGGCACTTGCGAGGCTGTTACGAATGCGAACCAGACAGACGTGACAGTGGCCCGCGATATGCGGGCCACTGGAGGCTGGGGCGAGGTGTAAGTCCAGAGATGAGCGATACGCCACTGGGGCTCGTTGCGTATCGCTCATCTCTGGTAGAGCAGCAGCGCGATGCGGGACTGCACGCCGCGTCCTGCTGCACAGCGAAAAGGGCGTACCTGTTGCCGGGGCGAACCAGCGATCTAGGCTTCCCGCTGCTCCGTCATCTTGGAGGCGGCACCGTCGCCCGCTGATAAATCGCGGACGACAGTGCATGTCGTCTCCATCGCAGATGGGATTTCTACTTCTCGATCACCGGGCGCTCGTCCGCAGTCACAACCGGACGCATGACCGGGTCATGGCGACGCTGCGAGCGGTTCGAGTGCTCGCGGGCGTAGCGCACCTCGATCTTCGGTGCGCCCTGCATCTCCGCGCCGTACTTCGAGGAGAGCGAGCTGGCGATGCGCTGTTGCACGTCGGCAACGACCTGCTTCAGTTCGGCGTCGGGGTCGACCTCGATCTCCAGGTTCACCGCGACGCTGTGCTGACCTGCCGCGCGCACGTCGGCATGCGCCTCGGAGACGAGGTCCGCGTCGAGGGCGGCCTGCTCGACCTGGCGCTCGAGTTCAGACGGCGCGATCAGTACTGACTGGTTGTCGCCCGTGGCGAGCTCGATCACACGAGGTCGCGAGCGGCCGCGCAGGCTGGCGACGAGCATCCCGATCGCCAGCAGCTCCAGCACCGCCAGACCGCCGGTAATTGCCCAACGAGCTGTCTCGCTCATCGTTATCTCTACAGACAGGTCAGTGCCGGCAATCGAGCCAGCCACCGGCTGAGGCGCCCAGAGCACCCACAGCGCGACGGCGGCCCCTGCCACCAGCACCAGGCCAATCACCGCACCGAGGATTCGACCAATAATGGACATGAGCGCACTCCTTCTTGATGAGCGCGCTGAGCCTCGCCGGTCGGGGCTGCTGGGAGCATCAATCGGCGCGTCCGGGGCGCTGCAAGCGCGCTGCGATTTCCTCGTGACTGCGAACACGAGTGGCATGCTTGTGCTGCGCCTGCATCGAGAAAGCACGCAGAAACGCGCCAGTTCCCCGTCCTGTAATGCTTCTGAAATGCCCGATTCTGGCGATGTTACAATTCGTGCCTGCATGGCCCGGTAGCATTCGCCTCGCGCTGAGGGAACGAACAAGCGCAGGGCTGTCCACATCGGACAGCCGCACCAGGGAGGACACCATGGCAGGCACAGAGCAACTCGTCCTGGCCATCGACGACGAGCCGGGGATTCTCCGGGTCATCAAGCTCGATCTCTCCGACCAGGGATTCCGGGTACTGACCGCCACGAACGGCGAGGAAGGTCTGCGGCTGGCTGAGAAGCACCGCCCTGACCTGATTCTGCTGGACGTGGTGCTCCCGGGCATGGCCGGTCTCGAAGTGCTGCGCGAACTGCGCGAGCGCTCGAACGTCCCCGTGATCATGCTGACGGCCAAGCGCGCGGAGGCGGACAAGGTTCGCGGCCTCGAGCTGGGTGCGGACGACTACCTCGGCAAGCCGTTCAGCCTCGATGAGCTGAGCGCACGCGTGCGCGCCGTGCTGCGACGCACCAACGCCGCCCCGAGCGCAGAGAACGTCGTCGCAGTCGAGGATGTCGAGATCGATCTCGGTCGACGCATGGTGCGCCGTGGCGATGACATCCTCACGCTGACGCGTACCGAATGGAATCTGCTGCAGTGCCTCGCGGCGAATGCCGGCAAGGTGATGCTGAACGCAGAGCTGCTGAGCAAGGTGTGGGGTCCCGAGTACGTCGGCGACCTCCAGTACCTGCGCGTCTGGATCTCGCGCCTGCGCGCAAAGATCGAGCGCGACCCGGCGGAGCCGAAGATCATCCGCACGTTCCCCGGCGTCGGCTACATGCTGAACACCGGCTTGCCGCATCACGACAGTGAGATGCAGGAAGCTGCGGAAGAGCTTGTGACCGACCCGGCGGCGCTCGCTCTCGAGGATGACGCCGAAGAGGCCGAGGAGCCGGTGGCGCGCGCGACCGCGTAGCACTCGCCTGCACCTCGGCGCATACAGCGCCAACCGAAGCGCGCCCTCGTGGCGCGCTTCGTCGTATCTACGGGCAACTACAGGTGTTCTCGCGCATCCACGGTCGTCCACGTGAGTGGATTTCAACTGTTAGGCGTTCGCAATTCCCTGCATGGCTCGGCATCCGTTTTGCGACCGGCCGGCCCATACGGTGCATACGCAACGACTCCGACTGACCGTTGCGTTCTCGATGAGGGATTGGGGCCTGACGATGGTTGAAGCACGCGTGAAGAACACCGCCAGGGATCGTGCATTCGTGTGTGAGCGCTGCTCCGGCAAGATGCTCTACGACGGCGAGAACCTGAGTTGCCTGATGTGCGGCTACGAGTCGCTTGATGACGAGCGCGTGCGACGCGGTCGCGTGAACCCCGGCGAGATGCTGGACGCGCTGGTGCGCTTCCGCTCTGAGCTCAGCCACTTCGTCGAGGCGATCGGTCCTCGTGTGACCTCCGGCTCACCGGCAGAGCGCGAGCTCGCGCAACTTGAGAATGACGACGCGGTCGCGCACGCACTCGTGCCGAACCTCGCGTACCAGTCCGTGTTCGCCTCCGGCCACGCGCTGATCGCGCTGGCTCGTGGGCTCGAGCCGCCCGCGCCCGAGTACGGCACATGGGCGACGAGCAATGCCGTGTTGCAGGCCACAGGCCTCGTGAACTGGCTGCTCGACCCGTCGATCAGCGCTGCGGAGCGCGCACTGCGCGCACTCGCGATCGAGGATCAGGAACTGACTGCTGAGGCTCAGGTCATGCTTGGCATGAGCGGCGGCCAGCAGGACGCGCAGGGACCGTTCGCCAATGCGATCGCGTCCAACCGCGCCCGCGCTGCGCAGCTTGCCAGCCAGCTCGGCATCGACGTGCCGAGCGTTCCGAACTCCGACGAACTCGCGAGCTACCTCGAGTGCTCCGCAGAGCAGCGCATGTTCGCGTCGATCGTGGCAGGCCGCCCGTGGGCACTGCTGCAGGCGACGGCGATGGCGAGCTCGCTGGGTGCGCACCCGAGTGGTGCCGTGGCCGCCATCCAGGTCGCCACGACCGCCGCGTGGTACGCCCGTGCCGCCTGGACGTTCGCGCGCTGGATGCTGCCGACGCCGGGCGCTGACCTCGTCAGCACGCTTGAGCGTGGCTACGACTCGATCGGCCTGCCCGAGGACGAGCGGACGCGCTTCTGGCGCACCGCTGCCGTCGCGGTGCCGGTCGCTGAGCCGCGCCGACCGCGTGGCACGCACTCGATGCGCTCGTCCGAGCGCATCGTGCGCTCGCGATAGAGCCAGGTCTGCGATGTACGTCTCGCGCTTCTCGGAGCTTGAGCGGCACATCCAAACGGTGACAGGCGACCAGGCGTTTCAAGAATGGTCGGCGCACATGTCGCCGCTACTCGCGGAGTCGCCGAAGCGCGAGATTTTCGAGATCACATCGGGCGACGCAGGCTAACAAGCGTCTTGGGGTATCCCATGCTGGCACACCACCATCACCCTGTCCCATCCATCGATACACACAGCGTGGCGCGTGCGGTTGTGATCGCCGGCCTCGGCGTAGCGACCGCGGGCGTGCTCGCATTCGCGGTGACATTCGTGCGCACGCCACGCGAGGCCATCGCCTCGACGGTGACGTCGAGCGTGGTGAGCGCGGCAACGTTCGATGCATTCGCATCGACTGGTGCCGCAGGACCGACCGGTGTGCGCATCGACGCGGCAGGCCGCTTCGTCGCACGCGCCGAGGTGGTCGGTGCCCAGCACTCGACACTCGCACTGGACACCACGCGTGGCGACCAGTTGATCAACATCGCGGGCGCACGCCTGTACGGGCTGCCGCGCGGCGCGAGTGACCTCTCGATCGTCGAGGGCGCACGCGTGCTCGTGCAGGGCACCTGCCCGCCGAGCACAACGCAGCTCGATGCGAGTTGCACCACTGAGACCGTGCTCGTGCGCTACGACGTGCGCAGCACTGCACCTATCAAGTCAGCGGTCCCACCGCTTGGCCTCGAACAGTCGGCTGCCTGAGGAGGTACCAGATGATCGGCAAAGTCCTGGGCATGACGGCACTGGGCGTCGGTGCATACACGGCGTATCGGATGATGCAGCCGTCGGTGGCGATGGATGGCGGCAACGGCGGCACGCTTGAGGTGCCCTACCCGCTTGGCATGGGCTCGTCGATGACGCGCTGGCGTCGGCGCATCGCAGCGATGGTCGCGGGCAACGAGTACAACACACTCGAGGACCTCGAGGCAGGCGATGAGGTGGCCGACACCGGCAGCACCTCGTTTCAGTGGGCCTTCGGCTCCACCGAAGCGAGCGCGGTCACAACGGCGCTGGCGATGGAGCGCATCGTCACTGAGCCGCCGACCCCTTCGCCTCAAGACGAGCTCCTCATGACCGACAAGCTCGAGTCGGCCGGCATCCACCGGGACGAGGAGTCGCGCGACGCGTTCCACCCGGTGCCCCGCTCGCACGTCTCGGGTCACGCCTCGCCTCGCCGGCTCGCCCGCGCGATCGAGCGGGCGCTGGGCACGGAGAACGTCGGCGTGATCGTGGACACCAGTAAGACGATCGTCGAGATCGACGAGCACCACGACGTCGGCCGCGGCAATGTGCTGCTGATCGACGGCGAAGGCACCTCGAAGCTGCTGCGCCACGGCAGCATGCGCTCGCTGGTGGCGGCGCTCTCGTCGGCTTCCTCGGACGACAGGTCGTCCAGCCCGAGCTAGCCGCCGGATTCGGCACCACATCCAGAAGGGAGGCCAATTGGCCTCCCTTCTGTGTATCCCCTCGCCATTTGGACTGCCTCTCAACACATTCGTGTTGATTTGCAACTGTAATAGCCGTATACGTATCCGTGATAACGCCCTGGCAGCGCCAGCCAAGGGCGTTCGTGGCATTCCAGAGAGAGGAAACCAGTGGTAGATATCGATTTGGACCGGTTCTACAGCCGGCGTCGCGTCATCGAAGGGATGGGCGTCAGTGCGCTCGGCCTCGCTGGGGCAGCGTTGTTGGGCTGTGGGAGCACCACGAAGGCAGAGCCCGGCGCTGCCACCAACGCCGGGCCTGCATCGGTAGCCGGAGCCACCAAGGGCGGTGGCCTGCCGATGACGGCACCGAAGATCGCCGGCACCCCGAAGCGAGGCGGCACCTGGACCAGCCAGGTCACCTCGACCTATAAGCAGCACGACGCGCATACCGCGCTCGCGACGAACATCTATCACCACATCGGTGACAAGGGCATCGAGCCCCACCCGGTCACCAACAAGCTGCTGCCGCACATCATCAGCTCGTGGGAAGTCGCCGACAAAGAGGGCACGACCCTCGTCATGAAGGTGAATCCGAATGTCCAGGTACACGACGTGGCGCCGTGGAACGGTCGCCGCTTCGACGCCGAGGATGTCGCGTGGAACCTCGAGCGCCTCGGTGGGCTGTACGCCGACCGGCTGAAGATTCCGCTGACGTCGTTCCAGCGCGCCTCGATGGTGGCGAACATCACCAAGGCAGTCGCGGTCGACAAGGACACCGTACGCGTGACGCTGTCGCGTCCGAACAACGCGTTCTTCGCTGGCCTCACTGAGAACCGTGTGCCGTTCATGCCGAAGGAAGTCGACGACATTGGGTTCAAGGACCCGATGAAGCTCGCCGGCACCGGCCCTTTCCAGATGGCCGAGTGGGTGAACGACCAGAAGTCGGTCTACAAGCGCAACCCGAACTACGCCAAGTTCCGCCCGAATGAGCCGTACTTCGATCAGCACGTGCAGATCGTGATCCCGGACACTGCCGGCGCCGAGGCCGCGTTCATGTCGGGCCAGACGCAGATCCAGGCGGCACCGACGCCCGACAAGATCGCCCAGTTCAAGAAGGCGAAGCCGGACGCCAACCTCTACACCTGGGTAGACCAGAACTGGCAGCACATCCGCCCCAGCGTCGAGTACGGACCCTTCAAGGACTTCCGCGTCCGCAAGGGTCTGCACATGATCGGCGACTACAAGGCCATGGGCGACGGCTACTACACCGACGGCTGGGCATACCAGGCCTCGTTGAGCCCGATGTTCCCGGAAGCCTGGGGCCCGGACAAGGTGAAGACCCTGCCCGGCTACAACCCGGACACCAAGGAGAAGGATCGCGCCGAGGGCATCAAGATGATCGCCGCCGCTGGCTACCCCAACGGCAAGGGCATGGACTTCGAGATCATCTTCCAGAACCCATCGGACGTGAACAAGGAGAACGCAACGCGCTTCCAGGCGCAGATCTCCGCAGCCCTGCCCGACATCAAGTTCAAGCTCCACCCATACCCGGACAGCGCATCGTTCTCCGTGCCGCAGGCTGACGGCAAGTTCCAGATCCTCGCTTACACCATCACCGCTGCTCCGGACGCGGTGATCGAGTTCACGTCGCAGTACCACTCGAAGGGCAGCCGCAACTACGGCCACTTCAACGAGCCGGCACTCGATGCACTCATGGACAAGGCGATCGTCGAGCTCAACAACGACGCTCGTACGAAGATCATGGACGAGGCGCAGCAGAAGTTCATGGACGAGTGGATGCCCATGTACGTGCTGTACGCGCAGCCAGTGAAGAACATGATCCAGGGCAACGTTGGCGGTTACGACACCACCGCAGGCATCGCCTACGGCTACAGTGCGAACACCAAGGTCTGTCGCTGGTACTACGTCGACAAGTAGCGCGAGCTAGCTCGACTACACGTTGGGAACAAGACGAAGGCCCGCATCGAACGATGCGGGCCTTCGTCTTGTCCTCGCGCCGCGAGAGCGAGACGCGGCTACGAGGCGACTTCGACCGCGAGTGCGGTTCGCGCATGACTCGGTGGCTTGGGCTTGGTCGAGAGCAGGAAGAACACCGAACCGGCGAAGGCGGCAAGCGCGATCACGGTGAAGCCGCTCTGGTAGTTGCCGAAGTGGTCGGCCATGAGACCGGCGATCAGCGGGCCGCTGATCGTGCCCGCCATGACGATCGTCGAGGACCAGCCCATGATCGAGCCGAAGTTGCCCGCACCGAAGTAGTCGGCACGAATCGCCTGCATCAGCGGACCTCGGATGCCCCACGCGAGGCCGTGCAACACAGCGAACGCAGCGACCATCGCGAACGAGTTCGCATACGCGACGAGCAATAGACCAACCATGTGCATCGCCATGCACACGATCGTGACCGCACGCTTGTCAAAGCGATCGCCGAGGAAGCCGCCGGCGATCTGGCCGACCATCTGCATCGCCTGCATTGCCATCACGACGAACCCAGCAGCCTCGAGTGAGTACTTGAGGTCCTCGTGCAGATGCGCGACGAGGTGCACGGTCACAACGGAGACGACGAGCAGCGCTGAGCCGTGGCCGAGCGAGATACACCAGAAGGCGCGCGTGCGCAGTGCCTCGCGGACGGTGAAGTCCTCGGAGCCATCGACTGCCACGGCGTTGCTGCGGCGCGCGTTCGCGCTCAGCGCGTACTCGGCAGCGTCCTCAGCGGTCACGCCATCGATCGTCTCGCCCATGTCCTCGGGTCGCAGGCGGATCGCCTGCGTGAGCGGCAAGCCGATCGCGATGATGATCAGGCCCGAGACGAACGCCGTCGGCCGCCATCCGTATCGCTCGAGCGCGATCACGACGAGCGGCGCCATTAGGCCGCCGAGCGAGAAGCCGATCTGCGAGATCGACAGCGCCTTCGAGCGGTGGCGACTGAACCAGCGCACGAGCGCGACCGTCACCGAAAGGAAACCGCCGAGGCTCTGGCCGGCGGTCATCATGAAGAACGTGAGGTAGTACATCGGCAGCGAGTGGATCTGGCTGAACAGCATGAAGCCCACGCCGAAGACGACGATGCCGATGCGCATGGTCGTCCTCGGGCCGAAGCGGTCGGTCATCCAGCCATTCAGCGGCCCGAGGCCACTCTCGAGACGGGCGAGCGAGAAGGCGAGCGAGAGCAGCGCCTTGCTCCAGCCGAACTCCTGCCCAAGCAGCACGACGTAAGCGCCGGTCGCGCTCTGGAGTAGCGCCCCACCCAGCACCTGGACGGCACCCCCGGCGACAACCATCCACCAGCCATAGAAGACGTGGCCCTGCGGAGCGATCGCCCGATAGGTCGATCCGCGCATCCCAGTGAGACTCATCGGCGCCCCCGAACGGCAGCAGCAGGACGCGGGCCGCCTCGAGATGGCGCGGCCGACGTTGGCGTACAGGTGAGCAGGTACCCGGCTAGGGTACCCCCGCGGGCGAGGGCTGTCCCTCCCCCGACCGCACCTGCATCGAGCTGTAATGGGGCAATCGAGCACAGCCGTATCACGAAGTGGTATACCAACGCTGCATCCAACAGGCGGCCGAGGACGTCCCGGCCAGCCCATGTGTCGGAGGGTCAGACCCATGCCATCTCGCCCGCTTGAAGGTATTCGCGTCCTCGACTTCACCTGGGTCCGCGCCGGACCGTGGGCCACGCGCTGGCTCGCGATCCTCGGTGCCGACGTGATCAAGGTGGAATGGCCAGACCCCGCGATTGGTGGCTCCACCGGTCGCGTCGTCCGCAACATTCCGGGCATGGGCACCACGCCTGATGGCGTGCCGCGCAGCATGAACTCCGACGGTCACTTCAACGACATGCACGCGATGAAGCGCAGCGTGACTTTGAACGCGCGCACACCGCGCGGCCTCGAGCTCGCGAAGCAGCTCGTCGCGATGTCTGACGTCGTGATCGAGAACTTCAGCGCCGGCGTGCTGAAGTCATGGGGCATCGGCTTCGAAGAGATGCAGAAGCTCCGCCCGGACATCATCTACGTCTCGATGGCAGGCCTCGGACACACCGGTCCGCGCGCCCACTTCCAGACGATGGGCCCGTCGGTGCAGGCGCTCTCCGGCCTGACGTTTACCTCGGGTCTGCCAGATCGTCAGCCTGCTGGTTGGGGCTGGTCGTACATGGACGACACCGGCGGGATGTATGGGATCATGTCCGTGCTCACCGCACTGCAGCACCGGCAGCGCACGGGCGAGGGTCAGCACGTCGACCTGTCGCAGGTCTCGGCGGCAATGACGCTGCTCGGCCCGGCGCTGCTCGACAACACCGTGAACGGCCGTGGCACGCGTCGCGAGGGCTTCCCGCCGGGCGACCGCGCGGTGTGGCCGGGCACGCCCACCGTCTTCAACCACCGTGGCCCGATCGCGGTGCCGCACAACGCGTACCGCACCAAGGGCGATGGCCACAACGACTGGGCCACGATCGTCTGCGAGACGGACGAGCAGTGGCAGAACCTCGTGAAGGTAATGGGCAGCCCCGCGTGGGCGACCGATGCCAAGCTCGCGACGCTCGAGGGACGCATCGAGGCCCAGGAGGCGATCGACGCGCACATCGACGCGTGGACGCACGGCATCGAGAAGTACGAGCTGACCGACCTCTGCCAGCAGGGCGGCGTGCCGGCGATGGCCGTGCAGAGCAACGAAGACCGCGTCGAGCACGACCCGCAGCTCAAGGCTCGCGGCATGTACGACGAGACCTCGCACCCGATTCTCGGCTCGTGGCCGATGCAGCACGCGCCGTGGCAGATGTCCGAGACGCCGACTCCGATCGACCGCGGCGCCCCGATCTGCGGCGAGCACAACATCGAGATCCTCTGCGGCATGCTCGGCGTGACGCAGGAGGAGCTGGCCGCCGGCTACGCCGACAACACCTTCTGGCCGAAGTCAGTCCCGCTCGAGAGCTACCTGACCGAGGCCCTGGAGGGTGCGAAAGTCAGCTAATCAGGAATTACGGATAGAGGTTGTAATAACCTCACCCGAACGGCAACGTCATGAGAAACCCACCAAATTGGTGGGTTTCTCCGTTGATCAGGCATCTATCGCGCGATGACATCCGTAGATATATTCGCATCCGTGATTCGCCGTCTCCGCCTCACAACCACGGGGCGGCGAGATCCTCAGAGGGAGGACGCATACGTGACCCTGGGTACTGATCGGATTAGCCGGAGATCAATCATCTCCGGGATGGGCGTCGGGGCGATGGGCCTCGCTGGCGCCGCGTTGCTGGGATGCGGCTCCAAGCCGGCCGGCACCGCACAGACGCAGATCGACGCCAACAAGCAGGCGATCGCCAACGCCCCCAAGGGCACTGGCCTCCCGCAGACGGCACCGGTCAACACTGGCAAGCAGCGCGAGGGTGGCGTCTTCACGCAGTCGATCACCTCGACGTACGTGCAGCACGACCCCGGCACCGCACTGGCCGGCAACATCTGGCACATCATCGGTGACAAGGGCCTGGAGCCCGACCCGGGCACCGCAGCGATTCGCCCGCACATCATGACCTCGTGGGAAGTCGCTGACCCGACGACCCTCGTCTTCAAGGTCAAGCCCGACATCAAGATGCACAACATGGCGCCGTGGAACGGTCGCACGTTCGACGCGTCTGATGTCGCATGGAACCTGGAGCGCATCGGTGGTCTGTACGCCGAGAAGCTGAAGATTCCGTTGGCGTCATTCCAGCGCGCCTCGATGGTCGGCAACATCACCAAGGCTGTCGCGGTCGACGCGACCACGGTCAAGGTGACGCTGTCGAAGCCGAACGGCTCGTTCTTCAACGGCCTGATGGACACTCGTGTCCCCTTCGCGCCGAAGGAGATGGACGACATCGGCTGGACCGACCCGCTGAAGATGGGCGGCATGGGCCCCTACCAGGTCTCTGAGTGGGTCAAAGACCAGAAGATGAACTTCAAGAAGCACCCCGGTTACTTCCGTCAGGGAGAGCCGCACTTCGACGAGTTCAAGTACCTGGTGATCCCCGACAAGGCCGGTCAGGTCGCTGCGTTCTCCAGTAAGCAGATGCAGCACATCACTGCACTGACTCAGACCGACCTGGACACGATCAAGAAGACCACGCCGGACGCACTGCTTTACACGTGGATCGACACGAACTGGAACCACCTGCGTCCGAGCCTCGACTACGGACCGTTCAAGGACTTCCGAGTCCGCAACGCGCTGCACCTGGCGATGGATCGCGACAACATCAACGACGGTCTGTACGGCCCCGGCTGGGGCTACCAGGCCTCGCTGAGCCCCGCGTTCCCCGAGGGCTGGAAGCCCGACAAGGTGAAGGGCCTGCCCGGCTTCAACCCGGCCACCAAGGTGCAGGATCGCGCCGAGGCCAAGAAGCTGCTCGAGGCTGCTGGTTACCCGAACGGCAAGGGCATCGACTTCGAGATCATCTTCAGCGCCGCCGGTGCGCCGGCGAACGCTCAGGAGAACGCGCTGCGCTTCCAGGCGCAGATGCAGCAGGTGTTCCCCGAGATGAAGGTCAACATGAAGCCGTACGCGGACAGCGCTGCATTCGGCGTGCCGCAGGCCAAGGGTGACTTCAAGATGGTGTCGTACGTCATCACGGCGGCGCCGGACGCAGTCATCGAGATGCAGTCGCAGTACCACTCGACGGGTAGCCGCAACTACGGCCACTTCTCCGACAAGAACGTGGACGCGCTCCTCGACAAGGCGCAGGGCGAGCTCAACCGTGACGCTCGTGGCGCCCTCATGGAGGAGTTCCAGACCAAGTTCCTCACGGACTGGATGCCGATGTACGTGCTGTGCGCCAACCCGGTGCGCAACATGGTGCAGGGCAACATCGGCGGCTACGACACCACGGCTGGCCCGTGGTACGGCTACTCGACTCAGTCGAAGGTCTGCCGCTGGTTCTACGTCGACAAGTAACCTCAAGGCTCACGCCACGAGTGCAACGGGGCTCCTTCGGGAGCCCCGTTGCACTCGTTACTTCCTTCACGCAGTGCTCACTCTCACTCGCACGTGATCTTTACAACATTTGTAATCTCTCAATAACCGTGACGCCCCACGGCCGTACGCCTCGAACATTCGAGGAGAGAGAAGCAAGCGGTGACCACGACATTCGGTTCGGTGACTCGTCGGCAGGTCGTCCAGGGACTCGGCATCGGTGCGATGGGATTGGCGGGGGCTGCACTGCTCGGGTGCGGCAGCTCGAAGTCCGCTGACGGTGGAAGCGGCGCGAACGCGCAAGCCACAACCGTCGCTGGCTCGACGCGCGGTGCGGGTTTGCCACTCGTCGCACCGAAGGTCGCCGGCAAGGTGAAGCCAGGCGGCACCTGGACCTCGGCTGCGACGACATTCCCGAAGCAGCTCGACTCGCACACCGCGCTCGGCGCCGGCCTGCACGGCTATATCGGCGAGAAGGGCATCGAGCCGCACCCAACCACCAATGCCCTGCTCCCTCACGTGCTGACCTCATGGGAGGTCGC
>QWQU01000080.1 GCA_003670735.1 Chloroflexota bacterium
AACTCCTCGAGGCTGCAACGGTCGTCGCCGGCCAGCAGCGCCTCGACTGTCGAGGTGTGCTCGACCACGGCGTCTCGTACGTCCTGCGCGGCCGGGAACAGCGTCGGTGCGTGCATCGCGATATGGAGCTGCTTCAGCCCGCACCGCAGCACCCAGCCCAGCAGCAGCTGCGCCCACCCGAAGTGGAACGCCGAGTCCGCGAAGATCAGCGGATAGCGCTCGTGCGAGGCCTCGTTCGCCACGAACAGCGCCGTCGGCCCGAAGTTGGGGCGTCCAAGGTCCGACGCGCCGCGGTAGATGATCCGCAGCTGCTCGTCGTTGGCGATCGCCTCACCAGCAAAGTAGTGGCCGAGGCCGACCTCTTCTGCGCGGCTCGGGGCGTGCCGTCCGTACGCGCGGTGGGCCCACTCCTTGAACACATCGAGCTCGCCACCGAGCGCCGCCTGCGCCGAGATGTGCTCGACGGCCTGGCGTACCAGCGGCACCGCCGACTGGTAGGCCCCGCGGCGCGCCAGCGAGGTCGCGTCCGCAAGGCAGGAGAAGCCACGGCTCCACAGCGACGCAAACGCCGCCATCGTCATCGTGCGAGCGGCCGGCTGATACCCGGCACCGACGAGGCGCAGTTGCAGCGCCAGCCCCTGCTCGATCAGCCGCAGGTCTGTGCCGAGCACGAACCCGGTCTGCCGCCATGCATCTTCCGAGGCAGCGTCGAGCCCCTCGGGCTTGCCCGACAGCCGCCACGTGTCCGCGTCGGGCACACGCATCCCCGCCACCCGCTGCGGCGGGTCGAGGATCGGCATGTCCTCGTGCGCGTGCTGCGGTCCGGTCATCGAACTATCTCGAAAGCTGCTTGAAGGCGCTGCGCCCCGCGTAGAACGCGGAGTCCCCGAGCTCTTCCTCGATGCGCAGCAACTCGTTGTATTTCGCAGTGCGATCGGTGCGCGCGACGGCGCCGGTCTTGATCTGGCCCGCACCCGTCGCAACCGCGAGGTGTGCGATCGTTGTGTCCTCGGTCTCGCCGGAGCGGTGCGAGATGATCGCTGTCCACCCGGCGTTGTGCGCCATGCGGATCGCTTCCATCGTCTCGGTCAGCGTCCCGATCTGGTTCAGCTTGATCAGGATCGAGTTCGCGGCCTTTTGGTCGATCGCGCGCGAGAGGCGCTCGATGTTCGTCACCAGCAGGTCATCACCGACCAGCTGCACCTTGTCGCCGATGCGCGTGTTGAGGTTCTTCCAGCCGTCCCAGTCGTCCTCGGCCATGCCGTCTTCGATCGAGACGATCGGGTAGTCGCGCACCCACTCTTCCCATAGCGCGGTCAGCCCCGCGCCATCGACGGTGCGGCCCTCGCGCTCGAGGCGGTACGAGCCGTCCGAGTAGAGCTCAGACGTCGCCGGGTCGAGCGCGATCGCCATCTCCTCGCCAGGCTTCCGCCCCGCGAGCTCCATCGCGCGCACGAGCAGGTCGAGTGCGGCCTTGTTCGTCGCCAGGGTCGGAGCGAAGCCACCCTCGTCACCGACCGTCGTCGAGAACCCCTGCTCGCGCAGCAGACCGCGCAGTGCGTGGTACGTCTCTGCCAGCCAGCGCACGCCCTCGGAGAACGTCGTCGCGCCGAGCGGCACGAGCATGAACTCTTGGAAGTCCGTCGAGTTGGTGGCGTGCGCGCCGCCGTTCAGCACGTTGCACATCGGCACCGGCAGCACGCGCGCGTTCGATCCACCGAGGTAGCGGTACAGCGGTTGGTTCGTCGCCAACGCCGAGGCCTTCGCCACCGCGAGCGATACGCCGAGGATTGCGTTGGCCCCGAGCCGTGACTTGTTCGGCGTGCCGTCCATCTCGATCAGCGTCGCGTCGATCTCCGCCTGTGCGGAGGCGTCCATGCCGATCAGCGCGTCGCTGATCTCGTCATTGACGTGGTCGATCGCCTGCTCCACGCCGCGACCGAGGAAGGCCTCCATGTCGCCGTCGCGGAGCTCATGCGCCTCGTGCGAGCCGGTGCTCGCGCCGCTCGGCGCCGCCGCGCGGCCCAGCGACCCGTCCTCGAGGATCACGTCCACCTCGACCGTGGGGTTCCCACGGGAGTCCAGGATCATGCGCGCTCGAATGTCCTCGATGTCCACGACGGCTCCTCTGTCTCTTGCCTTAGGCCCGCCATGCTACGGGCTCTAACCAACACGGGGGAGGGGTGACGCGAGTCATCGCGCTAGGAATGGCCTGACGTAATACCAGTTGTCCGGTTCGTCTGGGAGCACTTGGTTACTGGCGCTGGAGACGGGCCGGGCAACGACTGTGAGGCATAGGGCACGATCGCTGGCCGGCACCGTGAACGTTGAGGAAAGCACGCCGTCTGGTGCTGCTTGAATTCGACCGAGGACGGCTACTCCGTCGCTGTTGGGAATTCCGATCACGATCGCATAGGTGGCGAGCGGTGTCCCGATTCCACGGATGGTGAATGGCTGTTCAAGCCGCGGTGCTACAGGGGCGATGGTGAGCGCGAACCCATGCGGCTCCATGCGCGCAGTCGTCTCGTCGCAGGAGGCCTGGAGCTCGAGTGCGGTGGGTGTAGGCGGAGGAGTGACTGGCAAGACCGAGAAGATAAACGGAGCGCGAGGGGTGCTCGTGGGTGACGTCTGAGCGGCGATTCGACTCGATTCTCGCAAGTCGCACCCAAGGACTAACAAGCCAACGAGCACGCAAACGGCGATAGCGGCGAACCGCACGAGCTGTTACCTCGCGCGCGGGTGTACTGACTCGTAGACCTCACGGAGGTGCGAGTCGGCGAGCTGCGTGTAGACCTGCGTCGTCGAGACGTTCGCGTGGCCCAGCAGCTCCTGCACGTCACGCACCGAGGCGCCACCGCGCAGCATGTGCGTCGCGAACGAGTGTCGCAGCGTGTGCGGCGTGACATGCGCCTCGATGCCCGCGGTGCGGGCGTAGTTCTTCAGGATCAGCCAGAAGCCCTGGCGCGTCAGGCGCTCGCCGCGGCGGTTCACGAACAGCGCCGTCTGCGCCCGGTCCTTCAGCAGCACCGGGCGCGCGTCGTCGAGGTACCGCTCGACCGCGGTCACGGCCTGCTCGTACACCGGGATCGTGCGCTCCTTGGCGCCCTTGCCCAGGCAGCGCACGTACGCCGGCCCCGGCTGCAGGTGTAGCGAATCGAGGTTGAGCGAGACTAGCTCGGTCACGCGCATCCCCGTCGCGTACATCAGCTCCAGCATCGCCGCGTCGCGCGTCGACTCAGGCGTGCCGGAGCGCAGCGGCTCGCGCAGCAGCGAGTCCACATCGGCCGTCGACATCGGTCGCGGCACCGGCTTCGGCGCCCGCGGCGAGTCGATCGAGGCGGTCGGATTCGAGGTCAGGTCGCCGTGGTCGAGCAGGAAGGCGCAGAACGATTTCACGGCCGCGACCTTGCGGGCGATCGTCGCCGGCTTGTACTCGGCGTTGTTCCGCAGCCACAGGATGTAATTGGTAATGAGATCGCGGTTCACGGTCTCCGCGATCGTGCCCGTCCCGCCGTTGCCCAGGGTGAACTCGGTGAATCGAGTCAGGTCGTTGCGGTAGGCGTCCAGCGTGTTCTTGGAAGCTCCACGCTCAGCAGACATGTAGTGCAGGAAGGCATCTACTCGCTCTTGCACCGGCTGCCCCCAGCTTCAAAACAGTCATCAGGTCAGCGGCCGCGCCCGAAGGCGACTTTACATAGCCGCGAGAAGTCGAAGGACTTTATAGCCATGGCCGAGGGGCAGTGTCCAGACGCGAAGCACCTGACAGACACGCGAATAATGTGCTATCGGACGAGCGTTCGAGGGCTCAGGGAGCGCTCCACGACTGCCGTAAATCGAGCCTAAATCGAGCGCTTGATGGTCTCCGCGAGCCGTCGGGTGAACCCCACGGTCGCCGCGATCTCGTCCACGCTGGCGTCCTGAACGCCCCGCAGGGAGCCGAACTTCCGGATTAGGGCGCGCTTCCGTACCGGCCCGATCCCCGGAATCTCGTCGAGCACCGACTTCTTGGCGTTTCGGCCTCGCAGGTTGCGGTGGTAGGTGATCGCGAAGCGGTGCGCCTCATCCCGGATGCGCTGCATCAGGTACAGCGCCTGCGAGTTCCTAGGCAGCACGATCGGCTCGTCCACGTCGCCGACGAAGATCTCCTCCTCGCGCTTGGCTAGGCCACAGATCGGGATGTCTCCCAGCCCGTAGTCGCGCATCACGTCGAGTGCCGCCGCGAGTTGGCCCTTACCGCCGTCGATCACGACCAGCCCCGGCACCGCGTCCCAGGAGGTGAGCAGCTCGTCGCTTGGCCCACCGTCGGATACCTCGTCCGCGAACGCTTCGAGGTCTTCAGCGGACGCCTCGATCCCCGCGGCGGCCATCGCAGCCACTGCGTCCTCGAGCCCCTCGTCGATCGTGTCGAGTCCGAGCTCGTCGTCGTCCGCCACCTGCGTGTCGTCACCTGGCTCTGGGTATTGCAGCAGTGGCTCGGGTGTCGGCTCGCCCGCAGCCTCCGAGGCGGTCACACGCTCGGTCCGGCGTCGCTCCGCGATCCGCGCGAACCGGCGTCGCAGCACCTCGCGCATCGAGTCGAAGTCGTTCTGCCCCTCGACGCTCTTGATGCGGAAGCGTCGGTACTCGCCCGTCGCCGGCTGTCCGTCGATGAACACCACCATCGAGGCGACGGTGTTCGTCCCCTGGATGTTAGAGATGTCGTAGCACTCCATCCGCGACGGCGTAGCGGGCAGATCGAGTTCCTCCTCGATGCCTGCCAGTGCCGCGGAGGTGCGGTCGCGATCGGTCAGCCAGCGCACGCGGTGCGCGTTCAGTGCGGAGCGCGCGTTCTCTTCCGCGCTTGCCACCAGTGCGCGCAGCTCGCCGCGTTCCGGCACGCGCACCTCGACCGCGCCGCCGCGTCGCTCGCGCAGCATTGCCTCGATCTGCTCCATGTCCGCCGGTGCTTGCGAGAGCAGCACGTTGCGAGGCACGTACGTTGCCGACTCGAAGAACTGTGCGAGGAAGGCCGAGAGCGCCTCAGCATCGGAAGCCTCTGCCGCGCCATCGAGCAAGAACCAGTCAGTGTCCGCAACGACCGTGCCGCGCACGAAGAACACCTGCACGCACGCCTCGGAGCCGTCACGCGCAATCGCGATCACGTCCGCGTCGAGGGGGGTGGTGCTCGCCATCCGCTGTCGCTCAGTGACCGCGCGGATCGCCTTTGCCTGATCGCGCAGCAGCGCCGCGCGCTCGAACTGCAGCTCGTCCGCTGCGGTGCCCATGTCGGCCTCGACCTTGTCGAGCACCTCGCGGCTGCGTCCTTCGAGGAATAGCAGCGTTTGGTTGATCACCTCGGTGTACTCGTCCTGCGTGCAGTACGCGGTACACGGCGCAATGCAACGCTTGATGTAGTAGTCGAGACAGGGGCGTGGGTCAGTGCCGGTGATCGTCTTCGTGCACGATCGCCACGGGAATAGCTTCTTCACGACATCGAG
>QWQU01000081.1 GCA_003670735.1 Chloroflexota bacterium
TCACCGAAGACGAGGTGCGCGCTCGCATCTTCGAGTCGGGGCTAACCGCGGACTTCGACCGCGGGCGCTACACCAGCGCCGAGTGGCACGAGCTCGTGTGCAACGAACTCGGAGTCACACTGTCATTCGATGAGTTCGAGGACGTGATGCTGAATGTCGTCACGCTCGACCCGGTCGTGCTCCACCTTGTGCATCACTTGTCAGTGCGTGTCGCGCTACTCACCGACAACCCGCCGATGATGGCGGAGGCGATGCCGCGGCGCTTCCCGGCACTGGTTGGCGTGTTCGAGCCGATGATCTTCTCGTACCAGCTCGGCGTACTAAAGCCGGAGCTCGAGGCGTTCCGACTGGCGGTCGAGCGCATCGGCGTACCCGCGGGCGACGTGCTGTTCATCGATGACACGGCTGCAAACGTCGAGGGCGCACGTGCGGCAGGCCTGCAGGCGTATCACTTCACCTCGAGTGCCGCGCTCGCACAGGAACTGCACGAGCGCGGCCTGCTCGAAGGTCTGAACTAGCGAGCTACTCGCCAACCTCGACGACATCCATCACGGGGCGAGCACCGCTCGGGCTGGTCGTGTCGACGGGACGACCGGCCGGGATCTGGCCGCGTTCCGGGATGAGGAACACGATTGGGATCGTGGCGACCAGCACGACCGCGAGGATCACGAAGATGTGCTGCAGGCCAACGCCCGCATCGGTCTGGTGGCTCAGGTAGAGCGTGATCAGCGCGGTACCGAGCGTGCCACCGGTGCTGCGGAACATGCCTCGCAGTCCCGCCACGGCGGCGACCTTCTCCGGCACGAGGTCCAATGATGCGTTGTTCGAGGCCGGGCCACCGATGCCCACGCCGAGTCCACTGATCGTCGTGATCGCACCGAGCAGCATGAGGTTCGGGACGTGCCAGCCAAACAACGTGATGTCATGCCAGCCCTGGCTCATCAAGATCAACGACAGCGCGACCACGAGCGCACCGAGAATCATCGGCTTGCGATAGCCGACGCGGATCAGGAAGAAGCTCGATACCGTCGAGAGGGTCGCCATCGCGATCGAGCGTGGCGTGAGAATCAGTCCCGACTCGCCCGGCGTCATGTTGTAGGCGTACGAGGCGTAGTACGGGATGAACGAGAACAGACCGAACGCCGCGACACCATAGAGGAAGTTGTACGCGTTGGCCGCCGCGAACGGCCGCCACTTCAACAGTTCGAGTTCGATCATCGGCGCGGGTGTGCGTGTCTCGTGGCGCAGGAACAGCACGAGCATCACGAGGCCGGTGCCGAACGACGCCCACATCATCGGATCGCTCGTCGCATTCGGATTGTTTGCGAGCTCGGTCATGCCGTACAGCACACCAAGCATCGAGGCTGCGAAGTAGCTCGCGCCCATCACGTCCACCGAGCGCTTCACGTTCGAGACGATCTTCGTGTTCGGCAATACGAACACACCGAGCACGAGCAGCAGAATGCCGATCGGCACGTTCACATAGAAGATCCAACGCCACGTCGTGTGGTCGAGCAGGAACCCACCAAGGTTCGGGCCGATGATGCCGCCCAGCGGGAAGATGCTCGTGAAGAGCCCGATCGCGGTGCCGCGCTTGTCACCGAACGCATCGCTCACGATGCCGGTCGCCGACGGTAGGAACGCACCACCACCGATCGCCTGAAAGACACGGAACACGATCAGCAGATGCACGTTCGGCGCGAGGCCTGCTGCCGCCGAAGAGAGCGTGAAGATCACCACCGCGCCCAGGAACAGCCGCTTGCGGCCCCACTCATCACTGAGCTTGCCGGCGAGCGGCATCGCAATGGTCTGCGTCAGCGTGTAGCCCGTCAGCGTCCAGCCAAGCAGTGCGATGTTGGTGTTGAGCTCGCTCTGCATCGTGCGCAGACCGACATTGACGATCGTGCCATCTACCGAGGCCATCAGCAGCGCCAGCGACGTCACAAAGAAGACGAGGTAGGCGTGCTCCGACATCCCAGAGGGGCCCTGTGAGCCTCTCGACTGTGCGGCGGCAGACATGCGGCATCCTTCCATCCCCGGGAACGAGCACGCCTCGGAACATGGCTCCGCGAGCCGTGGGAGGCGTCAGGTCCGCAGGTCAGTCATCGGCGACACCGGGAGGCGAGGCTCCGGCCGCCTCGGAGAGGTGGTTCCGCGCGAGCGAAACTCTCACCTTTCCGTACGAGATAAGAGATAGTGTGCCACACCTGAACAGTTCTGTCTTGGCGAACTACAGACCGACATACTTCCCGTCCACGTACGATGCGCGGAACCAGAGACCCGGCTGCGGAGTCCCACTGTGCGCGACCGCTCGTTCCTCGCGCTGTGCGCGCTGATCCTCGTGAACCAGATGGGGTTCGGGATCATCACGCCGGTGCTGCCGGCTTACGCGCGCTCGTTCGGTCTCGACGCCTCGTCAGTGGGACTCGTGATCGGCAT
Source organism: Chloroflexota bacterium (assembly GCA_003670735.1). Lineage (GTDB taxonomy): Bacteria > Chloroflexota > Dehalococcoidia > UBA2979 > UBA2979 > RH-chloro-G1. The sequence goes on from QWQU01000081.1 coordinate 2,440, forward strand.
CTACGGCTTCGCGCGCTTCCTCGCGAACGTGCCTGCGGGCCAGCTCGCGGAGCGTCGAGGTCGTCGACAGGTGCTGATCGTCGGCACCGTGATCACCTCGATCGCCTCAGCCCTGATCGCCACCGCCACCAGCCTCCCGCTGCTGCTCGCCTATCGCCTGCTCGCTGGCCTCGGCGCTGCCACGGTGCTCACCGGTGGCCAGATCATGGTGGGCGACATCGCCACCCCCGAGAACCGCGGCCGGATGATGAGCACCTACCAGGGCTTCTTCCTCGTCGGCGTCGGGCTCGGCCCCGCGCCCGGCGGCATCCTCGCCGACCAGTTCGGGCTGCGCGCGCCTTTCGTCGCCTACGCGATCTTCTCCGCGCTGGCCTGCGTACTCGCGATGCTCGTGATCCGCGAGACGAAGCCCGAGGGCAGCTCGGCCGCCACTGCGGCAGTCGCCTCGAATGCATCGAGCGCCGACGGCACGCGCATCCGTGCGACCTTGCTCAGCAGTCCATTCCTGCTAATTGGTGCGGTGTCGTTCGTGCAGTTCTTCGCGCGCACCGGTGCCGTCTTCACCGCCGTCCCACTGCTCGGCATCGATCGAGCAGGCCTCACCGCGTCACAGATCGGATACGCGATGGCCGGCGTGAACCTGCTGAACATCGCGACGCTCTACCCGTCCGGCCAGCTCGCCGACCGCGTCGGCCGCAAGCTCGCGATCGCCCCGGCAACACTCGTCTGTGGGCTCGCGATGCTGCTCTGGGGCCGCGCGACCGACTACCCGTCGTTCATCCTCGCGGCTGCCGTCTGGGGTCTCGGCTCGGGCATCTCCGGACCATCCCCAGCTGCTTATGTCGCTGACCTAGCACCAGCCGACCTGCGCGGGCGCATCTTCGGCTACTTCCGATCGGTCTCGGACTTCGGCTACATCATCGGCCCACTGTTGATCGGGGCGATGATCGACCGGTTCGGGTATGCCACGCCGCTGATGGCAACCGCGGTGATGTTCCTCATCTCGGGGGCCGCGTTCTGGCTCTTCGCACCCGAGTTCCACCGCCGCGCCGCTCCGGTCGCCACCTCCTAGGGCATTACGAGTTCGTCACAACGTCTGACAGACCCGACAGACGGCTTCAGGCCCACGTTTGTAGTACCGAAGATCGTCTTGGCCGCGGAAAGGACCGGCCAGGGGGCAAGCGCCATGTCCGAACTCGTGCCCATTCCAGCGGCACTCTTCCAGCTCGCGGGTCAGCCGCCGTTCCCCATCCTCGATGAGCAGGGCGGGGATATCGCGGCCACGCTTGGAGGCGCACAGCCTGCCGAGCGGCTGGTCTATGTCGCTGGCGAACAGATCCCCGACCTCCGCGTCCATCTCCTGCGCTGCATCCCACGCGTCGCCGGCAACCTGCAGGTCGAGGCGCACCTCCGCGCGTGGATGCTCTACAACGTGCTGACCTTCGAGGTCGCCGCGCTGTTCGACAGCCGCGAGGCGCCGCCGAGCTCCCGCAACCTGCTCGAGGTCACCCGCGCCGTGGGTCGCGAGGGCGCGCTGTGGGCCGCCTCGGGGCAGGTGCAGTCGTACCGCCACCGTTACCTCGTTGGCGAGACGTTCTCGTCCGTCGCCCACGCCGTGAACACCGCGCTCTACTCGGCAACGATCGCCGCCGCGAGCGGCGAGGAGAACTACGAGACGCTGCAGGGCGTCGCGCTCGCCGCCGTCTTCGCCGACATCGCCCTCGAAGAGGAGGACATGGAGCGCGCCCGCATCGACAAGGCCACGATTTTGATGCGGCGCTTTGGTGTGCCGTCGGTCGGCGCCGTCGCAGGCGTACTCGCTCGCTACGCGCACTGGGACGGCAGCGGCACGCCACGGTTGGCCGGCGGTGGCATCCCATTCGAGGGTCGCTGCATCGCGATCGCCGCGGACTACGACATCCTCGTCACCGGAGGCGGGAACGAGCAGCCGCGTACGCCCTACGAAGCGCTGTCAGTGATGAGCGGACGACAGGGCAACTACGACCCAACGTTCCTGCGCTACTTCGTGCGGCTGATCGCGCGCATGCGTGTGCAGGAAGACGAAGACCGGCTCGCCGCCGCATCCTGACGCTAGGCAGGCTTGGCACCGAGGGGCACAATCTCGAGCATGCTGCAGAACACCATTGAGACGTGGATCGGCATTCTCGGCTTCGGCCTCTTCTTCGCCGCGCTCGTGGTGTGGCTCGTGCGACGCCAGGTCACGAAGCCGCGCCTGAACATCACACCGAGCATCGAGACGGATCGCCGCGGCACGCAGGAGCTGCACGTCCGCCTCGAGAACCTCAAGTCGTCACCGAGCCAGGTGCGCTCCGCCTACCTGATGTTCGAGTCGGGCGCTGGGATGGCGCTGCGTCCCGCACTCGCAGGCTCGGCGATGATGCCAATCACCCTGCCTCGGGCCGAGTACGCGAACCTCCGCTACGACTTCGAGACGATGAGCCTGCAGCTCACGCACCACCCGAACGAGCAGATCCGCACCGTGTCGTGCCTGATGGACAACGACGACCTCGTCGGCCACCCGATGCCGACCGCCGTCACAACGGCTCTCCGACAGGCCGCCGAGGCCGCTGCACCCACGCATCTGCAGACCTGCACGGGCTGCTCCGACTTCACGGCCGCCTTCCCCCGGTAGCCTCGCATGGACTCGTTATCCACAGCGGCTCGGACCTGTGGATAAGTCCTTACGACGACCGTTGATAGGCGCGGTATTTCGAGTATGATGCGCCGCGACGCAGTCCTTACCTGAACCAGGAGGGAACCCAGGAATGCCGTTCCACACGACAATGACCCCGTACAACATCATCCCGGTTGCCACGCCGGACACCGCCCAGATTTGGGAAGGTGCCAAGAATGGCAAGCTGATGGTCCAGAAGTGCAGCAGCTGCGGCTTCTTGAACTGGCCGCCCTCCATCTGGTGCGGCAAGTGCAAGGA
>QWQU01000082.1 GCA_003670735.1 Chloroflexota bacterium
ACAAAGAAAGCGGAAGCTGCTTTCAATGCAGGCAAGTTCGAGAAGGTCAATGGTTTTCCAGTCATTAAGATCGAGACGCTGATCGCCGAAGGGATTCTCTTCTTTGCGCCAGAACCAAAGAGCCCTCACGGTGTAGATGTCACTCCAAACGGTCAGTATGTCGTGATCGCTGGCAAACTTGATCCGCATGTGACTATTTATTCGACCGAGAAAATCAAGAAGGCGATTGCCGAGAAAAAGTTTTCGTCCAAGGATTCTTACGGAATCCCGATTCTTGACTTTGATGCAGTCATGGAAGCGCAGGTCGAACTCGGACTTGGCCCATTACACACCCAGTTCGATGACAAGGGATATGCGTATACATCCCTCTTCCTCGATTCCGCAGTTTCGCGGTGGACTCTTGGTGGCGAATATTCTTCGCTTCACCCAGAACAACCTTGGAAATTGGTATCGAAGACGCCCGTTCAATACAACATCGGGCATCTCTGTTCTGCCGAGGGTGACACAGTTTCGCCCGATGGGAAGTATCTGATTGCAATGAATAAGTGGGCGATTGATCGCTTCTTTCCAACTGGACCACTCCTTGCACAGAATTTCCAACTTGTCGATATTGAGCAGGGTGGGACAGCGATGCCCGTCATTTATGACAGTCCGATCGGTGTTGGCGAGCCACACTATTGCCAGATGATCAAGGCGGACAAATTGCATCCGTGGACTATCTATCCGGAAATCGGATGGGATCCTCAGACGCAGGCGATTGATCCAAAGGCTCCAAAGCCAGGTCAAGAGAAGGTGGTGCGTGATGGAAAGAATGTGGAGGTCTATATGACAGCGGTTCGTAGCCACTACTTCCCAGAGAATGTTGAAGTCAACGAAGGCGACAACGTGACATGGCACATCACGAGTATGGAACGCACGATGGACGCAACGCACGGATTCTGCATTGGTGGTTACAACATCAATCTCAGTCTTGAACCAGGTGAAGCAGCAACATTCCACTTCGTTGCCAACAAGGCTGGTGTCTATCCCTATTACTGCACAGAATTCTGTTCTGCGCTGCATTTGGAAATGGTCGGATACTTCCGCGTGAAGCCTGCCGTTCATTGAGTTCGCAATCGCCTGCGTGGAGCGAAAACTCCACGCAGGCATTTCAATTTGCCTTTGTTTCGTTCTTTTATTGGAGACAGAATGTCACCTTTTCTTTCAAGAGTGTTTGGACCTCGTGTATCGCCAGAGTTTGTCCGTGCAGATCGAATGCGTTATTCGCTTCCGCCCTTGATGTTGTCGTTGGCGCGCATTGCATTGGTCGTTTCAGTTTTCCTGCCGTACTGGCATATGACGCTTGAGGCGCCGCAGTATCCAGAAGGGCTTGAATTGACGGCGTACGTGAATCAACTCGTTGGCGATGTCCGCGAGATCGATGGATTAAATCATTACATCGGTATGCGCAAGCTGAACGATGCGGCATCGCTTGAGCGCGCCATGGGCGTTTGGATGGTGATCGCAATGCTCTTTCTCGTTGAGGGTGCAGCACTTGTTCATAGTCGATGGGCCTTGTTGTTGGTCCTTCCTGCGCTTCTCTTTCCGCTGGGTTTTCTTGTGGACTTGCAGTATTGGCTTTACTCGCATGGGCATAATCTTGATCCGACGGCGCCTCTCTCGTCGAGTGTCAAACCTTTTGTGCCGCCGGCGCTCGGCATCGGCAACATCGGGCAGTTTCGCACGATCGCGAGTGCGGGTACTGGTTGGTATCTGGCGTGCGCAAGTTCACTCTTGACTGCATTGGCGCTCTTCTTCCATCGGCGTGCTTATAAGCCACTTTACGATCGAATGCTTGCAGAGAAAGCATCGATTTAACGAGATGAGATACGGCGGCATCATCTTCGCAGCGATCGGACTGACGTGTTGGCCACAGGTGGTTTTCGGAAGCGTTGATATTTCTCAACTCATTTCTGCGGCAAAGGCGGGGGATACGGTCTTGGTGCCAACAGGTGTCTATCGCGGAGAAATTCGGATTGATAAGCCGCTGAAATTGATTGGAGTCGGACGGCCGACACTCGATGGCGGCGGCAACGGCGACATCATCACGATCACCGCGCCGGACGTTGAGATTCGAGGATTTCGAATTTGCGGAACGGGGATCGATCTCGATAAGGAAAATTGCGCAATCAGAGTGAATGCGGCTCGAGTGACGATCGTGGACAATATTCTTGATGATGTGCTGTTTGGAATCGATCTGAAAGAGTCTCCAGATTCAGTCATCAGAGGAAACCACATTGGAGGAAAGGTGCTTGATGTTGCCCGCCGCGGCGATGGACTTCGCTTGTGGCGCGCAGATCGAACCATCGTCGAGGACAACGAGATTCATAATGGACGGGACGCAATTCTTTGGTATTCGACCGATGTGATCGTGCGAAATAATAAGTCTCATGACGGTCGTTATGGATTTCACTTGATGTTTTCCAACGGCGTCACGATTGAAAAGAATGACCTCTTCGACAATTCGGTTGGCGTCTACCTGATGTACAGCTCAAAGTTGAAGCTGATTGGAAATCGAATGTTGCGCAATCGAGGTCCAAGTGGATATGGACTCGGTCTCAAGGAGACGGATGACTTTCTGGTCCAAGGCAATATTTTCGTTGGGAATTGCGTGGGGATTTACATCGATGGTTCTCCCTTCGCAACCCCAGATTCAGGTCGAATCACAGAAAACACCATTTCAGCCAACGACACTGGGGTCGAGTTTTTGCCCGCGGTGAAGGGCAATCATTTGTGGTCAAACAGTTTTGTAGACAACTTTGAGCAGATTGCCATCTTGGGCCGTGGCGAATTGACGGGAAATGAATTTGATCGCGATGAACGCGGAAATTTTTGGAGCGATTATCCCGGCTATGACCGTGATGGCGATGGTGTCGGCGAGGCAAATTATGAATCGCGTCTGCTCTTTGAGAATCTGACGGCACGTGAACCGAGTTTGCGTCTCTTTATGTTCAGCCCAATCCACCAAGCAGTCGAGTTCATCGCTCGTGCTGTACCAGCTGTGCGACCTGAACCGAAGTTCACTGACTACTACCCGCTGATTGAACCTCCAATTGAGCACGGTGCTGAACTTGGATCGTCGACATCACTCGTGATGGTTGCGCTGAGCGCTGGACTGTTGTCGATTGCAACAGCGGTTCTTGGAATTGTTTTCTTCAGCCCGATTCGTGATGCCATGCGGGAGCGCCGCTTCATCGCTGTGATATGAAAGGATTATTAAATGATTTCAATTCAAGGTGTGAGTATGGCATTCGGTCGCTTCCAAGCTGTCGATGACGTATCGCTTTCCGTCGCAGCCGGCCAATCGCTTGCTCTGTGGGGACCGAACGGCGCTGGCAAAAGTACGATCATTCGGTGTGTCCTCGGGCTCTACCGATATAGCGGATCTATTCGCATCGGTGGCTTGGATGTTCAGCGCCACGGCAAGGAGGCGCGTCGTCTCATCGGATATGTGCCACAGGAGATCGGTTTTTATGACGATCTTCGTGTGCACGAGGCAGTTCGATTTTTCGGCGGACTGAAGTGCGTCGCGGTGCGCGATCCAGACTCCGTGCTCGACGGCGTCGGTCTTTGCGGTCATGCAGGAAAACGGATTCGCGAACTCTCTGGTGGAATGAAACAGCGCTTGGCGCTCGCGGTGGCATTGTTGGGCGATCCGCCAGTCCTTGTCCTCGACGAGGTGACGGCAAGCCTCGACGCAATGGGGCGCGATGAACTCGTTGGATTGCTCGCGCAACTCTCGCAAGATGGTCGTGCGATGCTGTTTGCTTCACACCGACAAGATGAGGTTCATACTCTTGCAGATCGTGTGGCGATACTGGAGCGGGGGCGTCTTCAGCGTGAAGGCTCGCCGGCAGAGTTGCTCGATGCAAGCATGACGGCAAGTCATCTCAAGTTTCACGCTGCGGAGGTTCGTCATGCATAATGTTGTCCAATCTGATTTGAAAAGTGGCGGATTGGTTGGGAGAGTCGAAACAGTCGCCGTCGTCGCAGTCTCACATCATGGACGGTTGCGAGTCCCGTCCTTTGCATCAAATGTTTTTCGAATCGCAGCTCGCGAGTTGCGCGAATCAGCAAGGAGTCGGTGGTTTTTGCTGTATACAGCGGCATTTGTGGCGCTTGGGCTTGGAGTTTCCTATGTCTCTGCGGCGAGCTCTGGAGGAAGCGGACTCTCTGGATTCGGTCGAACAACCGCAGGGTTGATCAATTTGGTGATTCTTGTTGTCCCTCTCATGGCGCTGAGCGCTGGTGCAGGATCAATTGCATCGGATCGCGAGCGGGGGATGTTGGCGTATATGTTGGCACAGCCGATTACACGCCTCGAATTATTGCTCGGGAAATTCACTGGGCTTGCGGCAGTCCTTCTGACATCGATCTGTTTGGGATTTGGAGTGTGCGCTGCAATTTTGGCATGGAAAGGGTCCCGCACTGACCCCGTCGCACTCGCTTCTCTCGTGGGACTGACATTTCTTCTTGCGATGTCGATGCTTGGAACTGGACTGATGATCTCGGTCGCCACGCGCAAGAGCAGTGTGGCGATGGGCGTCGCAATCTTTTCGTGGCTCACGCTTGTCTTCGTCAGTGACCTTGGATTGATGGCTGGCGCAGTCGCACTTCGAATGCGAATTGAAAATCTGTTTGCACTCAGTTTGGTCAACCCGATGCAAGTTTTCAAGATGTGGGCGCTCGTTAGTTCAGATACATCCCTCGACGTTCTTGGTCCAGCCGGGCTGTATGCAACAGACACATGGGGCGCAGGTGTGACATGGATCTTTGCATGCGTCATGGTCTTATGGATCATTCTTCCACTGACAGTTGCTGCGTCAATCTTCTCGAGAAGGTCCCCAATATGAGCCGCAATCAGTTGATGACTTGGCTACTCGTCACGGGATTCGTGGTTTTAAATGGATGCGCTCCTGCGATACCAGTGGGCCCCCCAGAGCTGCGACTTGGTCGAGATGAATGCGCAGAATGCAAGATGAGTATTGTTGATCAGCGCTGTGCGGGATGTTTGCTGGTGGGGAGTCCAGATGGTGTTGAGGCAGTTGTCTTTGACGATATCGGCTGCATGCTTGATTACATGAAGGCGAATACAACATTGAAAGTCACTTCGCAATTTGTTCGCGATTATCAGGGGAAGGCTTGGTTGCCTGCCGAATCCGCTTCGTTTCT
>QWQU01000083.1 GCA_003670735.1 Chloroflexota bacterium
CATCAGCTGCGCGGGGATGAACACCTTCTCCGGGTCCACGCCGACGACCTTCGCAAAGGTGTCTACGTAGCCTTCGTCGGTGTAGTAGTCCTTGCCCGTGATGTTGTAGCGCTTGCCGTACGTGTTCGGGTTCATCATGGCCATGCGCATCGCCTTGGCCTGGTCATCGACGTGGCCGATCTGGCCGACCGTCGTGCCATCGCCGGGAATCAGCACCGGGCGGCCGGCACGGAGGCGCATGAACATGCGCTGCTCGCGCTCGATGATATTGTTGTGCGGGCCGAAGACCATCGAGAACGACATGACGGTCGAGTTGAAGCCGATCGTCCGCTGCTTATCCAGCAGCCAGCGCTCGACGAGGATCTTGTTCTTGCCGTACTCGCCCTGCTTCGGGCCCTCGTCGACGGCGTGCGTCTCCTCGCGGATCGGCAGCACGTTCGTGTCGGCGTAGATCACCGTGGAGCCGGCGAAGATGTAGTGGCCAATGCGGCCCTTGAACGCCTCGAACAGCGGCGAGACGTCGTCGATCGAGTAGCCCGAGACGTCCTGCACCACATCGAAGTCTTCGCGCTTCAGCATCGCGGTCAGCGACTCGTGGTCGTTACGGTCGCCGTACAGGCGGTTCACCGCGCGCGGCAGCTGGACCTCAGTCTGGCCACGGTTGAAGACGGTCACGTCGTGTCCGTGCCGCACAAGGTCGTTGACCAGAGCGAGGCCGTTAAACCTCGTCCCACCCATTACCAGGACTTTCACGAGCGCCCCCTCATCATCACCCGCGGACATCGAGCGTCCGCCGCATCACGCTCGGCATGGACCGAGGCGCGCGCATCATACGCGCGCGAGTTCACGCGTGGGGAAGTGATTGGCAGGGTCTGAGTTACGTCGTGAGCGCCGGTGCCAGGAGAGGAAGCCTGGTACCCCCAAGGGGATTCGAACCCCTGTTACCGCCTTGAAAGGGCGGCGTCCTAGTCCCCTGGACGATGGGGGCGAGCAGCATCAAGGATAGCGCCCTCACTGCCGAGGGTCACGCGCTCGAGCGCGAGCGAGTGCCTACGGCAGGACGCGCGAGGCGGTCGGCAGCACGAAGCGACCGGTGGTCGCTGGCGGACGCACGATTGAGGGGTTCGCCGCCGCAACGGACGGGCGAGGCCCGTCGTGCTGGGTGCTGCAGTTGTCGATCGCCATTGGCTTCGCCTCAGCGACCGGTGCGGTTGTGGCCGGTGTGGACACGATCGGCTCGACGACGGGCGCCGGAGCAACAGGCTCGGCGTAGGCGTGAGCGACCTCGACCACCGGGGTGCTGGCTACGACTGGCGCCGCAGCAGCGACGGGCGCCGGTCGCGGCGCAGCTGGCGTCTCGTTCGGGTACTCGACCTCCGCGATCGTCGCGGGCTCGAGGTGATCACGGCGCTTCCACCACACGTAGGCGGCGGTAGCGACGACAGCGGTGGCTGTGACGACCGCCACGGTGGCGACGGTGCGACCGCGGTACGAGCTCTGCTTGGCGATGGGGGCCGCGACCTCGGCGCGCACAGCCTCGACGACCTCGGCCAGGGTGGCTTCGGCGGTTGAGCGGACAACCTCGGCGACTTCGGTCGCTACGGCTGCCGCGGCGCGGTGGGTGAGGCGGGCGAAGGGTGACGGGAGGCGCATGAGACCGGTCCTTCGGCTGCTCAGGGCGTGGATATGCCGCGCTCTGGCGGGTTGCCGGTCATTCTAAGAAGCCAGACGGGGCGGTTCTGGCGGAAATCCTCTGAGTTGCGAACACTCTGACCGCAACGACTTCTCTGAGATGGCGTTGTAATGTCGTGAACACGCTCCGTTGGAGAATCGCAGGGGCATCCATGGCATCGATCGGCAGCCCGCGAGCCCGTATCCAGCACCTGCTCCGCCGCGCCGGCTTCGGGTACCGAGCCGACGAACTCGAGAGCTACGTCGCCCTTGGCCTCGAGGGCACCGTCGACCGGCTGCTCCTCCCGGAGAACGTCGACGACTCGGCCTCCGAGGCGGCGACCGCCACCATGCTGGCGCCGTTCCGCCTCGACCGCTTCAACAAGGACAACAAAGACGTCGATGTCGATGGAATGCAGCGCCAGGCGCTGTACCCGTCCTGGTACGCCCGCATGCAGACCTCGAACCGCCCGCTGCGGGAGCGGATGACCTACTTCTGGCACGACCACTTCGCCACCGCCCTGAGCAAAGTCCAGGTGGCGTTCTATATGCAGCAGCAGAACGAGACGCTGCGTGCCAAGGGGCTCGGGTCATTCCGCGAGCTGCTGCTCGCCATTGCGCGTGACCCGGCCATGCTCGTCTACCTCGACAACCGCACGAACGTCCGCACGGCGCCCAACGAGAACTACGCACGCGAGCTGATGGAGCTGCACACCCTCGGTGAGGGACGCGGCTACACCGAGACCGACATCCACGAGGTCGCCCGCGCCCTGACCGGTTGGCGCATCGGCGAGGACGGCACGGCGCAGTTCCGCGCCGCGCAGCACGACGTAAAGAACAAGACGGTGCTCGGCCTGACCGGGAACTTCGACGACGCCGCCGTGATCGACATCCTCGCGGACGATCGCATGACCGCCGAATACCTAATCGGCAAGCTCGTGCGCTACTTCGTGCACCCCGACGGCGAACCGGATCTCGAGGCACGCGCGATCGATGTCTATCGCAGCACGCGCGGCCAGATACGCGAAGTCATGAAGACGATTCTGCTCTCGAACGAGATGTACTCAGAGCGTGCCTACCGCTCGATCATTAAGTCGCCTACCGAGCTGCTTGTCGGCGCGAAGCGCGCGCTTGAGGCGCCGACCACCGACGGAAAGATCGAGGTGGACTACGCACGTCGCCTCGGACAGCTCGTGTATGAGCCGCCCAACCCCGCCGGCTGGACCGGCGGTCCGGACTGGGTGAACGGCGCGACGATCCTCGGTCGTGCGAACTTTGCGGCGGAGCTGACCGCACTCAAGGGCAAGAACGCCGCCGACATCCCTGGGCTATTCCGTCGCTACCGCGCGACGGGCTCGGCGGCGCAGGTTGTCGATTTCACGCTCGACCTGCTGGTTGGCGGCGACGTCGATGGCATGACTCGCAAGATCCTGATGGACCACATCGGCGGCGATGCGCACTTCTCGTTCGAGCAGGCCGCGAAAGATGGGCTGCTCAACGGCATGGTCTATCTCGCGCTCAGCATGCCGCTCTACCAGGTCGCGTGACGGAGGCTGCGATGAACCTCGAATCAGTCAACGTCCACAGCAACGAACCAATCGAGTCGAGCAAGCTGCTCGATTCTCCGCTCAGTCGCCGTGGCTTTGTTACCAAGGGCATGGCGATCGTCGGCCTCGGCAGCGTGCTGCCGGCCGCATTCATCCGTGCTGCCTTCGCCGAGGGCCCACCGCCGACTGCGCTGACGACCTCGAAGCGTCGCGCGCTCGTCGTGCTGCAGCTCGGTGGCGGCAACGACGGCCTGAATACGGTCATCCCGTTCTCCGACGGCGCGTACTACGACGCACGACCGCGGATCGCCGTCAGCGCCGAGTCCGCGCTCAAGCTCAACGGCTCCGTCGGCCTGCACCCCGGCATGACTGGGATGAAGGGCCTCTACGACGCGGGCAACCTCGCGATCGTGCAGGGCGTCGGCTACCCGAACCCTAACCGCTCGCACTTCCGCTCGATGGAGATCTGGCACACCGCCTCGACCAAGGAAAACGTCCCGACCGGCTGGCTCGGTCGCTTCCTCGACGCCACCAAGTACGAGCAGCAGTCGATGTGGCGAGGTGCCAACATCGGCTCCGAACTCCCCCAGTCGTACGCCTCGGCACATTCCTTCGTGCCCTCGTTGAACTCGCCCCAGACCTACGGCCTGCAGATGGACGGCAGCGTCCGAGGCCAAACGCAGCGCCGCACCATGGACTGGGTGCAGCTCTACGCCCAGCAGGCCTCGATGGGTGGCGCGCTCGCCCTGCTCTCCGAGACCGGCACCGAGGCGTACGAGTCCACTGTCGCCCTGAAGGCAGCCACGGCTACCTATCAGGCGAAGGCCACGTACCCCGGCAACGCCCTTGGCACGGCCTTGAAGACGGCCGCCCAGCTCATCACCTCGAACCTCGGCATGGGCGTCTGCTACGTCACCACGGGTGGTTTCGACACCCACGCCGCCGAGTCGGGTACGCAGGCGAACCTGTTGAAAGCGACCTCGGACGCCATCGCCGCCTTCTACGCCGACCTGACCGCCCAGGGGCTCAGCAACGATGTCCTCACCATGACCTGGACCGAGTTCGGTCGCCGGGTGAAGGAGAACGGCTCCCAGGGCACCGACCATGGCACCGCTGGCCCGGTCTTCCTCGTCGGTGGCGGGATCAAAGGCGGGCTCTACGGCGAGACGCCCTCCGTCCGGAACCTCGATTCCAATGGCGACCTCAAGTTCAACATCGACTTCCGCTCGGTCTACTCGACCGTCCTTTCGAGGTGGTTTGGGACTGATCCGAAGGATGTCCTCGGGACAGCGTTCCCGGAGCTGCCGATCTTCGCGTAGCCGTTAGCGTTCCTCCACCTCGCCCCTCGTCTCTGAGAGACAGTCGGCGTTAAAATGATGCATTCCTCGGGGGGACGTTCGCGGAGGCTTCCATGACTACTGAAGCGCCAGGCTTGTCGTCGCACACGGCAGACGAGTACCAGAGTCCTGTTGCCGGCTATCAGTTGTTGCTGCGACTCCGAGTCCGCAACCAGCCCGGCAACCTGGGCAAGGTCACCACGGCCATCGGTGAGATGGGCGGCGACATCGGGTCGATCGACATCGCCGAAGCTCGCACCGATGTGATCGTCCGCGACTTCCGCATCTATTGCATCGATGAGGACAACGCGCGCGCGATCGTCGCCCGCGTCGCCACGATTCCGGGCGTTGAGGTGCAGCACGCCTCGGATCGCACCTTCCAGCTGCACCGCCGAGGCAAGATCGAGACGCAGAACAAGGTGCACATCCGCACCTCTGCCGAGCTCTCGCACGTGTACACCCCGGGCGTCGCGCGGGTCTGCATGCAGATCCACGAGAACCCCGACGCGGTGTGGTCGCTCACCATCAAGTCGAACACCGTCGCGGTCGTCACTGACGGCACCGCA
>QWQU01000084.1 GCA_003670735.1 Chloroflexota bacterium
ACTTATATTACTCCCAGATTCCGTGGACGCCTTGTCTCTATAAGGATTGAAAGCGACGACATTGGGTCTTGGTGGAGACTTGGTAACTTTAGGTATAGGCTTCAACCGGATGGGCGCTTCTAATGACCGCTAGTCTATCAGACATCCTTACTACTCAAAAGAACGGCGTCGTAGCCATCAATGGTCTGAATCGCATTTTGCAGACCATGTCTGACAATCTGATTATTATTGCCGGAAATTCTGGTAACACTTATCCGTCAACTGTCAGCGCCACCATTGCAGCTTCTACAACGACTCTAGTGGTCGCCGGGACAGGCAAATTGTTCAGCGTCTCCATTCCGGTCCATGCGGGGTCCGCCCAAGTCTACATCTATGACTCTGCGACCACTGGCGGCATATCGGCGGCGAATCTGATTTATGCATCCCTGCCATCTAATGCGGCCTCCTTCACGCCGTACCAAGATGTGAAGCTGCCGTATAAAAACGGCCTAGTCCTAAAGACTGACGCCGGGATGAACTTCTGCGTCGGCTATACGCCAAATCCATGAGGACGCCATGCCCCTGAAAAAAGGTTCCTCGCAAAAGACAGTTAGCTCCAATATCAGCGAATTGGTGCATTCTGGTCGTCCGCAGAAGCAGGCGGTGGCGATAGCGTTGAATGTCGCCCGCAAACAGAGGGCGTTTGGTGGCACGACCACAACCACGACAACTGGACCGGTAATACCCCATGTTGGGCCAATTCATTCACCGGTAGCAGGTCGCACTGACCACCTGCCTATGCATGTTAAGTCGGGCTCCTATGTCATTCCGGCAGACATCATTTCGGCAATGGGCGAGGGTAATACCATGGCGGGTTTTAAATCCGCCAAGACGATATTCTCCGGTACGCCTTACGCCAAAGGTGGCGCTTATGGTCAGTCCATGTCCCCTTATGGTGCTACCATGCCCAAGGCAGGGGGTGGGGCCACTGACGGCGACGACCTCGTGCCTATCGTGGCGGCGGGTGGAGAATACGTAGTTTCCCCAGAAGAGGTGGGGAATATAGGGGGTGGGGACCTTGATCATGGGCACAAGGTTCTAGATGCTTTTGTCTTGAAGATGAGGGACAAGACTATTAAGACGCTCCAAACTCTGCCCGGACCCAAGAAGGACTGATCATGGGAAGTGGTCATAACGTTCGATTAGCTACACCGGAAGACGAAGACGCACTATTGGACTTGGCTTTAAGGGCTTGGCACGAAAATGGCGTAATGGACATTAATGAAGACAAGATGCGCGGAATGATTCGCCCAGCCCTCTACCTTTGGCAGGGTCTTTGTGGGGTGATCGGCGAACCCGGCAAAAAAATTGAAGGGGCAGTCCTTCTCCGAGTGTCTCAGATGTGGTATAGTGATTCATGGTTGTTGGAAGAAAAGGCTGTATTCGTGGACCCCGACTTTCGCAAGGTGGGAGGTGGTCGTTCCAGCGAAACAGTAGGCCACGCTCGTAGACTTGTTGAATTTTGCAAAGAGGCTGCAGACAAATTGGGCGTACCTCTTCTCATTGGTGTTCTCTCGAACACTAGAACTAAAGCGAAGGTTCGGCTTTACGAACGGCAGTTTGGAGAACCCGCAGGGGCCTTCTTTCTGTACGGCGTAAAGACTGGCCACGAATCGCCAACGGAGCACTGATATGGGTGGCGGCGGCAAAGGCGGAACTACTACTCAGACAGTTAGCATTCCTCCGGAGGTTATGGCGCGTTATAACGCCGTTAACGCCCGTGCGGAAGGTCTGGCTGATACCCCGTTCAAGCAGTACGGCACTACGCCCGAAGCTTTTGTCGCCCCCCTAACCGCCACTCAGCAGGCGGGTATTTCAGGCACTAATGCTGCCGCAAATCTTGCTCAACCTTTTTACGGTGCGGCCACTGGCCTCACTCTGGGCGGTGCGCAGAGCGTTGGTCCTCTCACCGCAGGCCAGATTCAACAGTACCAGAACCCTTATACGCAAGCCGTTGTGGGATCCACTCTGGGCGCTTTGGGTCAGCAGTTTGGCCAGCAGCAGTCGCAGCAACAGACAGAAGCCATTAAGGCGGGTGCATTTGGTGGCGAACGAGCGGGTCTTCAGCGGGCTCAGTTAATGGGCCAGCAGGGCCTCGCGGCGTCCCAGGCCATTGCACCACTGTACCAGCAGGGCTATCAACAGGCCGTCCAGACGGCTCAGGGCCAGCAGGGCGTCATTGCCTCGGATCTCGCCCGCCAGATGGCGGCGGGGCAGCAGATCGCTGGTCTGGGCGCTGGCGCTCAGCAGGCGGCGCTGTCGGGCGCTCAGGCCCAGCTTGGTGCGGGCACTATCCAGCAGCAGACAGAGCAGGCGGGCAAGCAGGCCCTCTATAATCAGTTCCTGCAGCAGCAGGGGTATCCGTTCCAAGTCGCGCAGTTCCTTGCGAACATCGCCATGGGTACTGGCGCGTTGTCTGGGTCCACCACATCAACCCAGCAGCCAACTGGGTTCTTCTCGGATGAGAATCTTAAGCACAATAAAGAGAAGATTGGCAAACTTGACGATGGCCAAGACGTGTATCGCTACGACATGGGGGATGGCCGCACCCAGATCGGTCTCCTTGCGCAGGAAGTCGAAAAAAAGCACCCCGAGGCGGTGGGTCTTGCGGGCGGGTACAAGACCGTGGACTACGGCGCGGCGACGGACGATGCTGCTGATCGTAGCAAGCTTGCTTACGGTGGCATGGCTTCCGAAGGCGGTGCCGTTTACCCCGAGCGCGCTGGTCTAGGGTTCGCTCTGGGCGGTAGCGCCGCATTCGATCAAGACTACATCAAGCAACTCCTCGCCAATCAGCAGGGCATGTATTCGGGCCTTTATGGGCAGGTCGGCACTCCTCGTGGCGCTCAAGGCGCACCGGGCGGGGTTGGCACTCGCATTCCCGCCGCCACTCTTCCTGTCGGCAAGCTCGCCACAGCGGGGTCCCCGCCCCAGCAGAGGCCGTCCGGCTTCGATCAAGCGGTTAGCACCGGAGAGAAGTTCGCCAAATTAGGGTCCGCCGCGAAGTCGGCTGCACCATATATTATGGGTGGTCAGAACGAAAAGGGCGAGCGTATTCCTAGCATTGGCGAGAGGCTGCGCGGGTTAGGCCAGCCAGAGCAAGGGCCTACGGGACCCGACACTGGTGGCAAACCATTGGCTCAAGTGCAAGAGGCGGCGAAAGACCCGCAAATGGTGTCTCTGGACGTTAAGGCGGATTCCGGCGACGGGTTTGGTGGCAAGATCGACCTTGGTGATGGTGACGACATTATTCGAGACATTGTGGCTACTGGCGGTCGCATCAACAAGCTTGGTGGTGGCGAAATTGGCGACAAAAACGCCGACACCGACGCTCCCGAAGACATGTACAAACCTATAGCCGAAGGCATTAACATACCTGACGACAGGCAAAAATACGAACTTGCCAAGCCCGATAAACCGCCAAGTGGTGGTGGTGATAACACCCTTGGCACCATCGCCAGCATTGGCTCTAAAGTCTTGCCATTCTTTTTGGCGGATGGTGGAGTCGTGCCTCCGGGACGCCGCAACCACAAAGCTCTTGGTGGCCCCGGGTTAGACGATCGCAATATGGCGGTTCCCGAACAGTCTGAAGGTTTGAAGGTTAATGACCTTACGGACGTAATCGATCGTTCTATGGACGAAGAGCGTCCTCGTGTCGCTGCAGAGGGCTTGAAGCCAACTGAGGAGAAGAAGGGCAACTTTGAATTCTCGGTGGGCAAGACCCTTAAATTCGAGGGTGGCCTCAACCCCCGCGACACCAACGGCACTCCTTCGCTATATGGCATCAACAAGGCGGCGAATCCGGATGTTGACTTTGGCACTTTGACTCCCCAAAAAGCGACGGACATCTACAAGAGTCGTTATTGGGATGCGATCGGTGGCGACAGTCTGCCTCCCGAATTGGCGCATGTTGCCTTCGACACTGCTGTGATTGCGGGTCCCGGTCGCGCCAAGAAGATCATGATGGCCGCCAACGGTGATCCATCAAAATTCTTGGATCTTCGCGAGCAGTTCCAAAATAGCCTCATTGAAAGAAACCCTGCAAAATATGGGCGTTACGAGAGGGCGTGGAACAATCGTGTTGCCGAACTTCGTCGCGATGTTGAACGGGGTGTCCCGCAACCCGGTGCTGTTGACGAGGGTGGAGTGAGCCCCGCCCGCCTCGACGCTACTGGCGTCCGCCCCCAGACGCAGGCAATGTCGTACACCACCACGGAGCAGCCTCGCGGTGGTCTTCCCAAGGTAATCACCGAGGGGCCGAAAGACACTATGGCGTTGGCGGCGAAGACCGAGGAGTCCCGTGAAGGGACCGGATTGGTTCCTCCTCGTTCGGGCATGAAGCCGGGCCTTGGTGGTCCGGAGCGCAACTACGAGGATCCCATTTCTTCTCCTTGGCGCTATATGGCGGATAAGGTGATGTCGAAGGACACCTCCGACGCCTTTAAGAGCGAGAACTTCTGGATTCCACTCATTGCGGGTGTTGGGTCTATGTTGGCCTCCAAGAACCCGTCGTTCGGTGGCGCTCTGGGCGAAGGTCTGGTTGGTGGTGCGGCGGCGTACACCGCCCAACAAGGCCAGCAGGCGGACATCGCTGAGAAGCAGGCTCGCGCTGAAGAGACGATGGCCAAGATCGTTGACGGCAGCTTCAAATCAATCAATGGCATTCTTCACGTTCGCATCCTCCTGCCCGGCGGTGGTTATGACTGGATGCCGTTCGGTGAGTATCTGTCGACTGAGAAAAAGCCCTCCGTGGATCCCCGCATTGCACCGGTCATCCAGCAGATGGAGACTTACCAGAAGAGCCAGAAAAAGGAAGGGGCCACCGAGACCCGAGGCAAGTCTGGCGCTTCGGAGGCCCCTCTCACGCCGTTGCCTCCGGCTAACGCTGCTCCCCCTGCCCCAGCGGCGGGTGCTCCCCCTGCTAGCACCACCACTCCTCCTGCCCCGGGGAGGCCCAAGGAGGAGGGTCAGGCAACACCAGCTACCCCGGTGCCCCCTGCAACGCCACCTACCGCCCCTGCGCC
>QWQU01000009.1 GCA_003670735.1 Chloroflexota bacterium
AGAACGGCAGGCCGATGACGCCTTCAGCGACGTAGAGGGCGGCGGTGGCCATGCCGAGCCAGGTGCCGAAGGTGGCGCCCACGAGCAGGACGGCGAAGGGCTGCATGGTGATGGGGACGGGCGTGAAGGCCGTCGTGATGCTGACTCGAGCAGACGCTGCGATGAAGAGCGATCCGAGGATGACGAGGAGCGCGTTGCGCACGATGGTGCGCTGCGGGAAGAGCACCTGACTGATGGTCTGGTGACTGCGCGTCGGTGAGGCGATAGCCATTCGAGAAACCTCCACAGCCCTCGCGCCGTTGTGCGCGTTACGATTGGGCCGCCCTAGATTGGGGGCGCGCCCCTCCTTGGTCAACCGGCCGGGAGCTGGTTTGCGCCCAGTGTTTTGGGGCTTGTGCTCGGTTGGTTGGAGGTTTGGGATGGCTCAGCAGGCGGCAGCTACCTCGAGCCAGTCGGAGCGAGACGTGCCGGGCTCGATCGTGGGGATCTTTACGGCGCCGACGGCTGGGGCGCCGATGGAGCAGCAGGGGTCGGTGGTGCTGCAGCCGGGGGTGGGGATCGTTGGCGACCGTTATGCGCTGCATACGGGGACGTGGAGTGATCCTCGCTGGCCGGATCAGGAGCTGACGCTGTTCGAGGCGGAGACGGCCGAGGCGGCGGGGATTGAGCCGGGGTTGGCGCGGCGGAACATCGTGACGCGCGGGATCAGTCTCGAGGGGCTGATCGGGGTGCGGTTCCGGATTGGCGGGGCGGTGGTGGCGGGAGTGCGGGCCTGCACGCCATGTCGCTATATCCAGGAGGTGACGGGCGTCGAGGGGCTGACTCGAGCGCTGCATTCGTTCAAGGGCGGGTTGCGCTGCCGGGTGCTCGAGGCGGGCAAGGTGCGGCTGGGCGATGTGATTGAGGTGCTGGGGCTTGAGCCGGAGACCGAGGCGACCTCGGGGTAGTGCGTGTGGCCGCCGTCGGACGGCTCGGCTTGCGCCGAGGCCGGGGCGCGGGCGGCGTTGCCGCTTGTCGCGCCCGGACAGTATTTCGCCCACCCTCCCGCCCTTGAGCGGGGCTCCGCCCCGCGACCCCGCTGGGGCTTTGCCCCAGACCCCTCCCGGAATCCAGGCCGCGGATACCTCGAAATACGCGTCATCTCGAGAGAGCGAGGCTGCGTGTGACCTCGGACGTTCGGATTGAGAAGGTCGCGGCGTTTATCACTCGCGATGTCGAGGTAGGTGGGGTGTGGCAGCGAGAGCTGCTGGTGTTTCGGCATGCGAATCCGTTGGCGGGGGTGCAGGTGCCGGCGGGGACCGTTGATCCGCCTGAGTCGCCGCTCGCTGCGGTGATGCGGGAGGTGGCTGAGGAGGCGGGGCTGCTCGAGGTCGAGGTAGTCGGCGAGCCGGTGTTGGCACGGCTCGAGCTGCTCGACGCGGAGTGGTACCTGACGTTGCACGGCGAGGGGCGCGCGATGCTGAGTGAGCACGACCTGGCGAGTCCGGTGGTGACGATTGTGCGGCGAGATGGCGATCGGGTGCTGCTCGGCGGTTCGAATCCTGATGGCTCGGCGGTGGAGTGGTGGGCGTCGGCCAGTGCGGTGACTCGCGACCTGCGGCGCTGGCTGTTTCATCTGCGCGCGACCGGGGATGTGCTCGATAGCTGGTCACGGGCGTTCGATCGGACGGAGCCGTGGTCGTTCTACTGGGTCGCCCTCGATGCGCCGAGTCCGCTCGTGGGTGTGCAGTTCGGGTGGTTCGAGGAGATGCGCGAGCGGCTGGTTGCCGGGCGTGATGGCTCGTGACTACCATCGAGGTGATGACGGTATCTGTAGTAGTACGACGCGGCGGCTAGCAGCCTCGAAACGTTTGAGGTGTGCGAGTCGCCAGTGCCCCGCCTAGCGGGGTTTTTCTTTGCTCGTGAGGACAGTGCGATGACAACTGATACGGACAGCCAGCAGCCGACGGAGATGGCGACGGCGTATGAGCCCGCCTCGGTGGAGGAGGCGCTGTACACGTGGTGGGAGGCGAACGGGTACTTCCAGCCGTCGGGCAGTGGGAAGCCGTTCACGATCATCATGCCGCCGCCGAATGTGACGGGTGAGCTGCACGTCGGGCACGCGCTGACGGTGTCGGTGGAGGACCTGCTGATCCGGTGGCACCGGATGCTGGGCGACGACACGCTCTGGCTGCCGGGCGTGGACCACGCGGCGATCGCGGTGCAGAACGTGGTCGAACGCGAGCTGCGGCGCGAGGGGATCGAGCGGCGCGAGATCGGTCGCGAGGAGTTCCTGAATCGCGTGTGGCAGTGGGTGGAGCGCACGCGCTCTGCGATCTCGCGGCAGCATCGACGGCTTGGTGCTTCGGCGGACTGGTCGCGCGAGCGGTTCACGATGGATGACGTGCCGCAGCAGGCGGTGCGGCAGACGTTCGTGCGATTGCACCAGGACGGACTGATCTATCGCGGGGTGCGCCTCGTGAACTGGTGCGTTGATTGCGGGACTGCGATCTCGGACCTCGAAGTTGAGCATGAGGATGAGGCGGGCTCGTTCTGGTACGTGCGCTATCCGGTGGTCGATGATCGGGATCAGCCGACGAGCGAGTACATCGTGATCGCGACGACGCGGCCGGAGACGATTCCGGCTGACGCGGCGGTGGCGGTGCATCCGGAGGATCCTCGATACAGCGCGCTGATCGGCAAGCGGGTGCAGGTGCCGTCGAGCGATCGCGTGATTCCGATCATCGCGGATACGGCGGTGAGCATTGAAGGCGGATCGGGCGCGCTGAAGGTGACGCCGGGTCACGACCCGGTGGACTTCGAGATTGGGCAGCGGCACTCGCTGCCGATTCACACGGTGATCGGCTTCGACGGGAAGATGACGGCGGACGCCGGCGTGTACGAAGGCCTCGAACGATTCGAGGCGCGCACGAAGATCGTTGCGGACATCGAGGCGCGTGGTCTGCTCGAGAAGGTCGATCCGTACACGCACTCGATTGGGCACTGCCAGCGATCAGGGACGATCGTGGAGCCGCTGTTGTCGGAGCAGTGGTTTGTGCGCGTGCGCCCTGAGGCGGGCTCGAACCAATACGACCTGGCCGGTGCTGCGATCGCGGCGGTCGAGGACGGTCGCATTCGGTTCATGCCGGAGCGCTTCGAGCGCACGTACATGCACTGGATGGAGAACATTCGCGACTGGACGATCTCACGGCAGATCTGGTGGGGGCACCGCATCCCGGTTTGGTACTGCGATGACTGCGGCGCGACGACGCTGCCGAGTCTCGACGATGTGATGGTCGATCCGACTGCATGCAGCGCGTGTGCATCCTCGAACGTGCGTCAGGACGAGGACACGCTCGACACGTGGTTCTCCTCGGGATTGTGGCCGCACTCGACGCTTGGTTGGCCGAACGCGGGCGCGCCTGACTTGAAGTACTACCCGACCAATGTGATGGAGACCGGGTACGACATCATCTTCTTCTGGGTGGCACGCATGATCATGCTGTCGCTCTACAACATGAACGGCGTGGTGCCGTTCGAGACGGTGTACCTGCACGGCCTGGTGCGCGCGCCCGATGGACAGAAGATGTCGAAGTCGAAGGGCAACACCGTTGACCCGCTGCAGTCGATCGCGATGTATGGCACGGACGCGCTGCGCTATGCACTGATCTCGAGCACGTCGCCCGGGAATGATCAGCGGATCACTGATCAGCGACTCGAGGCGGGGCGCAACTTCGCGAACAAGCTGTGGAATGCATCGCGGTTCGTGATCTCGATGGTGCAGGGTATCGAGGATTTGGCCGACGACGACCTCGATGTGCCTGCGGCGGGTGCAGACATTCCGCTCGAGGATCGCTGGATCCTGTCGCGCACGGAGCACGTGGCGGCGAGCGTTGGTGATCTGCTCGAGAAGTTCGAACTTGGTGAAGCAGTGCGTCAGCTGCGCGACTTCTTCTGGGAGGAGTTCGCGGACTGGTACATCGAGGCGGCGAAGGTGCGTGTGCGTGAAGGCGACCGCACGCCGCTGCCGGTGCTGGTGCATGTGCTCGACCGCACGTTGCGGATGCTGCATCCCTCAATGCCGTACGTGACGGAGGAGATCTGGCAGCGACTCGTGTCGGTGCGTCCGGATCCGGCAGGTGCGCCTGCGCTGATCGTGGCGGCGTATCCGATCGCGGAGGAGGCGCGCTTCGACGATGCAGCGGAGCGCGAGTTCGCGGCGCTGCAGGACTTCGTGCGCGGCATTCGCAATGTGCGCGCGGAGAAGCGCGTCGAGGCGGCGAAGTGGGTGGAGTCGTACATCGTGGCCGGCGAGGTCGCTCCTGCGGCACAGGCATGGGCCGGCGCTATCGAGCAGCTCGCGCGGACTCGACCGTTGCATGTCGTGGTGACGGCCGATGAGGCGCCCTCGGAGGGTGTCGTGACGGCGGTGCTGCCGGTGGGGCGCGTGGTACTGCCACTCGGCGGGATGGTTGACGCGGCTGCGGAGCGCGTGCGGCTGGGCAAACAGATCTCGGAGGCTGAGGGTGTGGTGTCCTCGCTCGAGGCGAAGCTGGGGGATGCGAACTTCGCGTCTCGGGCGCCTGCGGCGATCGTGGCTAAGGAGCAGGAGCGGCTCGATACCGCTCGTGGTCGCCTCGAGGGTTTGCGGGAGTCGCTGGCCGAGCTGGCTTAGCGAGTCGACCTCGATGGTTGGTGTTGTGGCGAGGCCCCGCGTGAGCGGGGCCTCGTTTTGTGTGTGGCTAGTCGGGGTCGGAGCTGGGTTAGCGGTTCTTCAGGTACAGGGCCGTGTTGAGGGCCGTGGCGAAGGTGGTCCAGGCGAGGTAAGGGAGGAGGAGGGCGGCGGCGAGGGGGCGGACTCGATAGAAGCTGCGGATGGTGGCGGTGATGGCGACGAGCATCGAGAGGATGACGGCGAGGGCGAGGTCGATGCGCCTGGCGCCGAAGAAGATCGGGGACCAGGCGGCGTTGAGGCCAAGCTGGGCGGCGTAGATGGCGAGGGCTCGCTTCGTGTCATTCGAGGCGGGGGCGCCGGATGGGGTGCGGTCGGCGCGGTAGACGAGCCAGGCGGCGGTGCCCATGAGGGCGTAGAGGGCGGTCCAGACGGGGCCGAAGATCCACGGGGGCGGGTTCCACTCGGGCTTGTCGAGGGTGCGGTACCAGCCGTTGACCGAATTACTCGTGAACCAGGCGCCAATGGCGCCGCCAAGGTTTGGCAGCAGGATCGACAGGCCCAGGGCGGCGGCGTCGCGGCGGGTGATTGGCATGGAACCAGTGTCAGCGGGGCGGCAAGGCGGGTGTTGAGGCGATCTCGATACCTCCGGCGGGGTGTGACCTCTATCTCATCGGGGGCTGGAGGCGGAATCTCTGGGCGGGCACTCGGGGTGCCTCGAGGGATGCGTTGGGGAGGGCTCGATGGCGACGGTGGCGTTGTTGGTGGTCTCGAACACGTTCATGACGTTCGCCTGGTACGGGCATCTGAAGCATGGGAGCTGGCCGCTGTGGCTCGCGATCTTCGTGAGCTGGGGGATCGCGCTGGGGGAGTACTGCTTCCAGGTGCCGGCGAACCGGCTGGGGTACGGTCAGTTCACCGGTTATCAGCTGAAGATCATCCAGGAGGCGATCACGCTGGTCGTGTTCGTGGGATTCGCGGCGTTCTACCTCGGCGAGCCGCTGCGGTGGAACTACGTGGGGTCGTTCGCGTGCATCCTAGGCGCGGTGGTGTTTGCGTTCTGGGGGCGGGCTTCGTAGCACATGCGAGCGTGCTCGAGAGATGCGTTTCGTGGTTGCTGGGGCCGCGATCGCAGGCCGTCCGTGCGGCATTTCACGATTCGTTGACACTCACTAGAGGCGCTGCTACGGTCAGTCCCGACTGAGCCAAGCGCAGGTTTGCGCTGGTTTCGCAGCCGTGTGCATAGGCATTTGAAGGTACGGGGCGCGTGGAACACCTGGACCAACTGTTCGGGAACTACATCGCGGTGTTCCTCGCCACGATCGCCGGTTTCATCCTCGTTATCTCGGCGCTGGTCGGTAACCGACTGCTCGCACCGTTCTCGCAGGAGCGCTCCAAGGGCACCTCGTACGAGTGTGGCATGCTGCCGATCAAGCGCGCCCAGACGAACGTGGGCATGCGCTTCTACCTGTACGCAATCCTGTTCATCATCTTCGACGTCGAGGCGGTCTTCATCTTCCCGTGGGCGCTCTCCTTCGTGGCCATTGGCCCGATGGCGTACTACGAGATGGTCCTGTTCGTCGGCATCCTTGCCGCCGGGCTCGCCTACGCGTGGAAGAAGGGAGCCCTGCGATGGCAGTAAACGTCACTGAGACGGGCGTACCTGACGCTCCGGTCGTTGCTCCTGAGTCCCCGGCGATGCCGGGTGGCTTCCCGAGCCCGTTGCCGCTGGAGCACCCGAACGAGGCGGCTCGGCTGACCCCTGTTGAGGTCGTGCCGGGCAAGGCGCTGTACCGCGCGGTGCTCCCGGGCATCCTGCAGGTACCGGCGGACCTCGTGATTGCCGCTTCGCGGAAGTCGTCGCTCTGGCCGATGACGTTCGGCCTGGCGTGCTGCGCGATCGAGATGATCGCGACCTACATGTCCCACTACGACCTCGACCGTTTCGGGATTGTGCCGTGGCCGTCGCCGCGCCAGTCCGACGTGATGATCGTGGCCGGCACCGTGACCAAGAAGATGGCCCCAGCGGTGAAGCTCCTGTACGAACAGATGCCGAACCCCAAGTGGGTGATCTCGATGGGCGCGTGCGCCACCAACGGCGGCCCGTACACGCGGTACGACCGCGTGGTGCAGGGCGTCGACAAGCTGATTCCGGTCGACGTGTACGTGCCTGGCTGCCCGCCGCGCCCCGAGGCGCTGCTGGATGGCTTCCTGGCACTGCAGGAAAAGATCATGGAAGAGCGGGCGGCGACCGGACGATGACGACCGAAGGCGCGGCGCCGGAGCGAACGCTTTCCGGCACGATCTGGTCCGAAGTGGATCGTGCGCTCTCGGGCATCACTGCCTCCGCGGAGCGTGCTGTCCTCGATGTGATCGTGACGATTCCGCGCGATGAGGTGATTCGCGGGCTGAAGGCGCTGAAGGCTGATGAGGCCCTAGCGTTCGACTACCTGCGCTGCCTGACCTGCGTCGACAACGAGGCGGACGGCATGGACGTCGTCTATCACCTCTACTCGACGGAGAAGCGTCACAACGTGACGGTGAAGGTGCACCTCGAAGCAAACGACCTGTTCGTGGACACGGCGACCACGGTGTGGCGTGCGGCGAACTGGTACGAGCGTGAAGCGGCCGAGATGTTCGGTGTGCGCTTCCGCGGTCATCCCGATCCTCGGACGCTGCTGATGCCCGAGGACATGACTGACACGTTCCCGCTGCGGAAAGACCACCCCCTGGCGGAGATCGAAGTGCTGCAGGGCGAGGGCATCGCCTGGGGCGTGGAGGAATAGCGATGACGAACGCTCTCCAGCCCAGCGAGTTCGAAGTTCAAGACATCATGATCAACATGGGGCCGCAGCACCCTGCGACCCACGGCGTGTTCCGGATGGTGCTGCAGGTCGATGGCGAGATCGTCAAAGACCTGATTCCGCACATCGGCTACATGCACCGCGGCGCGGAGAAGCTGTCGGAGACGATGGACTTCCGCCAGGGCATCGGCTTCATGGACCGCACGGAGTACCTCGCGCAGTTCAATGCTGAGCTGGGCTACGTGATGGCCGTCGAGAAGCTGATGGACATCGAGGTGCCGGAGCGCGCGCAGTGGATCCGGATGATCCTCTGCGAGTTGAACCGCCTCTCGAGTCACTTCATGTTCACTGGCGCGTTCGGCACTGACGCCGGCGTGTTTGGTACCTCGTTCACGTACGCGTTCCGCTGGCGCGAGGAGATCCTTGACCTGTTCGAGGAGATCACGGGCGACCGGCTGATGTACGCGTACTTCCGCCCGGGCGGTCTGGCCTGGGAAGTCACGGATAACTTCGAGGCCCGCGTGCGTCAGGTGCTCGAGCTCTCGAAGCAGGGCATCAAGGACATCGATGGTCTGGTGACCAACAACGAAATCTTCAAGGCACGTACGCAGGGCGTTGGCGTGCTGACGAAGGAACAGGCAATCGACTGGGGCACGACAGGCCCGGTGCTGCGCGCGAGTGGTGTCCAGATGGACATTCGTCGCGACGAGCCATACCTGTTCTATGACCAGGTCGAGTTCGACATTCCGATCGGGCAGAACGGCGACGTCTACGACCGCTGGTGCCTGCGCATGGAAGAGATGCGCCAGTCGGTGCGCATCGTCGAGCAGTGCCTGACGAAGCTGCAGCCCGGCCCGATTCAGCCGGAGCGCATGCCTCGCATGCTGCGCACGCCGCCGGGCGAGGTGTACATCCGCACCGAGGCGCCGCGTGGCGAGTTCGGCATTTACATGGTGAGCAAGGGCGGCAACCGCCCGCACCGCCTGAAGGTGCGCTCCTCCTGCTTCGCGAACCTGCAGTCGCTGCGGGACATGTCGATCGGCCAGTACGTGGCCGACGCGGTGCTCGCGCTCGGCTCGATGGACATCGTGCTGTGTGAGGTCGACCGATGAACACGCTGTTCGGCCTGCCGGTCGCACTCGATGCGTTGATCCGTGTCCTGATCATTGTGAGTGTCATGACCGTGGTGGTCATGGGTCTGATCTATGTCGAGCGCAAGGTGCTGGCTCGCTTCCAGCAACGCCTCGGCCCGACGCGCACTGGCCCGATGGGTCTGTTGCAGTCGGTCGCGGACGCGCTGAAGCTCGTGGCCAAAGAAGACGTGCGGCCGACGAACGCCGACCCGTGGGTGTTCGAGCTGGCGCCGTTCCTCGTATTCGTCCCGACCTTCCTCGGGTTTGTCGTTGTCCCGTTCGCGCTGGCCTGGTCTGTGCGCGACCTCGACCTCGGACTCTTCTACATCCTGGCTGTCTCGTCGGTGAACATTGTTGGCTGGGTGATGGCCGGTTGGGCCTCCGACAACCGCTACGCCATGCTGGGTGCGCTGCGCGCCGTGGCACAGTCGATCTCGTACGAGCTGCCGCTGGTGATGGCGATGATCGCTGTGGCGATGGTCGCCGACTCGCTGAACATCAGCGAGATCGTGCGCGGGCAGGCGATGGTGCCGAACATCGTGTGGCAGCCGCTGCCGTTCCTGATGTTCTTCATCTGCATGCTGGCCGAGATGAACCGCCCGCCGTTCGACATTCCGGTCGGCGAGTCGGAAGTCGTCGGTGGTCCGTACGTCGAGTACAGCGGCATCCGCTGGTCGATGTTCTTCCTGGCTGAGTACGCCTCGATGTTCATCATGGCGCTGCTGGGTGCCGCGGTATTCCTCGGTGGTAGCGCGTGGCCGTTCGGCGAGCAGCTGGGTCTGCCGTGGCAGATTCTGCTGACGGTCGCGAAGGCCGGGCTGATCATCTTCGTTGTCATCTGGACTCGCGCGTCGTTCCCGCGCCTGCGCATCGATCAGCTGATGTCATTCAGCTGGAAGCTGCTGCTGCCGGTCTCGTTCGCGCAGATCATGGTGAATGGCCTGATCCTGGTGTACGACCTGCCCTACGGCATGTCGCACACGCTGCTGGCGGTGTGCAGCGCGGCTGGCGTGCTGTTCGTTGCCTCGGCAATCAACCGCAGTGTCACCAGCCCGCGCCCGCGGCCGCTGCTGATTCCTCGAAGTGAGGCGGCACGATGAAGGGCATCCTGAAGAGCATGGCGACCACGCTTTCGACGTTTGCTCGAAAGCCCGTCACCCGCGAGTACCCCGAGACTCACAAGGAGCTGCCGGAGCGCGACCGCGCCTTCCCGGTGCTGCTGTGGGACAAGGAAGCGCACGAGCCGTTCTGCACTGGCTGCCACGCGTGTGAGCGCGCGTGCCCGGTGGAGTGCATGACTGTGCTGATGAAGGACAACCCGGCCCACAAGTCCGTGGGTGGCGAGTCCGGCCGGCGCAAGATCATCGACAAGTTCTGGATCGACTACGGCCGATGCATGCGATGCAACATCTGTGTCGAGGTGTGCAACTTCGACGCGATCACGATGAACAACACGTGGGAAGGTCACGAGAAGTCGGTCTACGACCGTGCTGACCTCGTGCAGGACCTGCCGATGCTGCTCTCGGAGCACCGCAGCGGTGAGCTGAAGCCCTGGGTGAACGAATAGTGCTGAACCGCATGCCGCTCCCGGCGCAGCTGGACCGCGCGATCGTGACGGGCTCGCTTACTGCGGGCGCGATCGGTCTGCCGTACATCCTGGTGGTGTCGGTGCTGGGGATCATGGGTCGCATCAACGGCGCCGAGGTTGTCTGGTGGCTGCTCGCGGGGTTGATCCTCGTCGGCGCCATTGGCTCGGTGACCTCGAACAACGTCGTGCACGCTGCGCTGTCACTCGTTGTTGCGGCGATGGGCATTGCGGGCATGTTCGTGCTGCTGGCGAGCGAGTTTCTCGCGCTGGTACAGGTGCTGGTCTACGGCGGCGGCGTGGCGATTCTGCTGTTGTTCGCGCTGATGATGACGAACGCTTCGGACGACCCCATCGTCGTTGACGGCTCGCAGAAGCCGTTCGGCTTTGGGGTCGCGCTGGTGATGGGCGTCGTGCTGGTGAGTGCGATGGTTGGCGCGTCATGGAACGCGACGATCACGACGGTGGTTTCCTTCCGGGACATCGGGACGCGGTTGTACCGCGACTACGGTGTGCCGTTCGAGGTGGCGTCGCTGGTGCTGCTGGTCGCGCTGATTGGCGCGATCGCGATTGCGCGACGCGACACGGAAGAGAGTGACGCCGCGTGATTTCGCTGACTCACTACCTCGTGCTGTCTGGTGTGCTGTTTGCCCTCGGGTTCTACGGGGTGCTGGTGCGCCGCTCTGCGATTCTGATTCTGATTGCGGTGGAGCTGATGCTCGCCGCGGTGTCGATCAACTTCGTCGCCTTCGCGTCATACCTCGACGCCAAGTTGTTCACGGGTGTGATCTTCGCGATCTTTGTCATCACCATCGCTGCGGCCGAAGTTGGCCTGGCGCTGGGCATCGTGCTGCGCATCTATCGCGAGCGGTCTACCGCAAACGTCGATGAGGCCAGCACGCTCAAGTGGTAGTCGAGGGGGACTGCTGATGAGCATGGCTATGGCTGGGATCCTGATCGCGATCCCGGCATCCATCTTTGTGCTCCTGGCGCTCACCTGGAAGGTGCTGCCTCGCGGTGGCGACTTCCTGGTGGTTCTCGGCTTCCTCGCGGTGTGGCTGCTCGGTCTCGGCATTGCCGCGGACTTCACGAAGCACTTCCACGACGGCGTGTTCGCGCCGAATGGCGCCAACGTCTTCTCGTTCGACTGGATCAACATCGGCGACGGGCTGTTCCACATTCAGTTCAGCACGTGGGTCGACTCGATCACGGTGACGATGATCGTGGTGGTCTCGACCGTTGCGTTGATGGTGGCGATCTACTCGACGGGCTACATGCACGGCGAGGAGCGCTACGGCTGGTACTTCGCGGCGCTGTCGCTGTTCGTGACGGCGATGCTGACCCTGATCCTCTCCGGCAACCTGCTGCAGCTGTACTTCGCCTGGGAAGGCGTCGGTCTCGCCTCGTTCCTACTGATTGGCTTCTACTGGGAGCGACAGTCGGCGGCGGAGGCGGCCAAGAAGGCGTTCATCACGACGCGTATCGGTGACGTCGGTCTGCTGATCGGCATCGTGCTGTTGTGGCGCGTGGCCGGCACGTTCGACATCCAGGGCATCATTCACTTCGCCGAGGAGGGTGGGTTCGACAAGACCTACCTGACCGTGGCGATGCTGTTCCTCTTCCTTGGCGCGGTCGGCAAGTCGGCGCAGTTCCCGCTGCACGTCTGGCTGCCGGACGCGATGGAAGGCCCGACGCCGGTGAGCGCACTGATTCACGCCGCGACGATGGTCGTCGCCGGTGTGTACCTCGTCGCTCGCATGATGCCGGTGTTCGATGTGGTGCCGACGGCGCGCGAGGTTGTGCTCTACACGGGCCTGATCACCGCCGTGATGGCGGCGACGATGGGTCTGGTCTCCAACGACATCAAGCGTGTATTGGCGTTCTCGACGGTGTCGCAGCTCGGCTTCATGTTCGTCGCGCTCGGCATGGGTGCCGTGGGTGTGGCGATGTTCCACCTGTTCACACACGCCTTCTTTAAGGCGCTGCTGTTCCTGGGCTCCGGCTCTGTGATTCACGCGACGCACGAGCAGACCGTGGAGCACCTCGGTGGCCTGCGGAAGAAGCTACCGATCACGACGTGGACGTTCGTCATCGGCAGCCTCGCACTGGCGGGCATCATTCCGTTCGCCGGGTTCTGGTCGAAGGACGAGATTCTGCACACGGCGGCGCACAGCCACCCGATGGTCTACGTGATCCTCGCGGGGACGGCGATCCTGACCGCTATCTACTCGACGCGCGTCGTA
Organism: Chloroflexota bacterium; assembly: GCA_003670735.1. GTDB lineage: Bacteria > Chloroflexota > Dehalococcoidia > UBA2979 > UBA2979 > RH-chloro-G1. The sequence goes on from QWQU01000009.1 coordinate 12,417, forward strand.
CTGCTGACGTTCTGGGGTGAGCCCAAGGACCACCACGCGTACGAGCACGCGCACGAGTCTGGTCCGATCATGGCCGGCCCGCTCGTCTTCCTATCGCTTCTCGCGATTAGCTCCGGCTTCGTGATCTTCCACAGCGTCGGTGCCGCGCTCGGGTTCCCCGGTGGCATCCTCGAGACGATCTTCACGGAAGAGCCTGAGGTCTTCCACTTCGACCCGGTGTTCGCCGCGACGGCCGTGGGCATGTCGCTGGCCGGTATCGGCATCGGCTTCGCGTACTGGTGGGGCGACGCCTCGCGCGCGGTGCGCGCTCGAGCGTGGGCGCCTGAGCTGCACGCGTTGCTGGTGAACCGCTACTACATCGACGACCTGTATCAGGCGATCATCGACCGCGTCATCCTCGGTCTCGGCAACATCGTGGCGACGTTTGAGCGTCACGTGGTGAACGAGGCGGGCGTCGATGGCGGCTCGCAGCTCATTGGCTGGTTTGGCATGCGTCTGAAGTTCCTCCAGACGGGCCGAATCCCGAACTACGCATTGGCGATGGCAGTGGGCGTTGTCGTCCTGGCTGTCATGGCGTTCCGGTCGGCCTGACAGGGGGACTGATGTCAACGTCCGACGGGTACATCCTGCTGGTTCTGACGGCTCTGCCGTTCATCGCAGCGTTGCTGCTGATGATCACGCCTTCGCGTGAGCGGACCGCCATCATCGCGATCACGGGGCTGTCGAGCTTCGTGATGTTCGTGCTCTCGGTGTATGTGTTCCAGCGCTACGACTGGCACAGCAGCGAGCAGTTCCAGGGCGTGCTGGCCTGGGACTGGCTGCAGAACGTCGGCTTCCTGGGTGAGCACGGCATTCAGATCAAGGTCGGCATCGACGGCATTGCGGCCTCGATGGTGCTGCTGACCGGCATCATCACGATGGCCGGGACGTGGGTGTCGTGGAAGGTGCGTCAGCGCACCAAGGACTTCTTCATCCTGCTCTACATCGTGGTGGGCGGCGTCTACGGGACGTTCGTCAGCCTCGATCTGTTCTTCTTCTTCCTGATGTACGAGACGGCCGTGATGCCGATGTACATGCTGATCGCGATCTGGGGCTCGACGCGCAAGGAATACGGCGCGATGAAGCTGATGATGATGCTGGTCGCAGCATCGATCCTTATCTTCACGGGCATCTTCGCGATCTTCACCGAGGCGAACATCGGGTCGTTCGACCTGACTCGTCTCTACGCAGCGCACTACAGCCGCGAGATGCAGATCATCTTCTTCCCGATGATCGCGCTGGGTTGCGGCACCCTGGGCGGCATGTTCCCGTTCCACTCCTGGTCGCCGGACGGTCACGCCTCGGCGCCGACGGCGGTCTCGATGGTGCACGCCGGCGTCCTGATGAAGGTCGGCGCGTTCGCGATCATCCGCCTCGGGATTCAGATTCTTCCTGAGGGCGCGCAGTTCTGGGGTCCGGCGCTGATCACGGTCGGCATCACGGCAGCCCTCTACGGCGCGGTCTCGGCACTGAAGCAGACGGACCTCAAGCTGATGTCGGGCTTCTCCTCGGTCTCGCACATGGGCTACGTGTTCATGGGCCTGGGGACGATGAACGTGATCGGCATGACCGGTTCTGTGTTGCAGATGTTTGCGCACGGCGTGATGACGGCGCTGTTCTTCCTCCTGATCGGTGCGATGTACGACCAGTCGCACAACCGCGACATCCCGAACTTCTCCGGGTTGGCCAAGCGGATGCCGATGTGGGCGATCTTCTTCGTGATTGGTGCTCTCGCATCGCTCGGACTGCCGGGTCTGTCGGGGTTCGTGGCTGAGCTACACATCTTCGTGGGCGCGTTCCGCGCCTACCCGATCGTCGGTGGCCTCGCGGTGCTGACGGCGGCGATCACGGCGACGTACCTGCTGCGGATGATGTCGCAGATGTTCTTCGGCGAGTTCAACACGCGCTGGGACATGCTGCGTGATGTGACGTGGGCGGAGCGAGCGGGCGCAACGGTGCTTGTGCTGTCGATCCTGGCTATGGGCCTCTGGCCGTCACCGTGGGTTCAGCGCATCTCGACGACGCTGGCGCAGACGATTCCGGGGGTCTCGCTGTGAACCTGGATTACTCGCTGCTGGTGCCGGAGTTCCTGCTGGCGCTGGCCGGTGTGGTGGTACTGCTCGCGGACACGTTCCGCGGTGAGCTGAAGTCGGGGCGGCAGCTGCTGCCGTGGCTGACGGTGTTCGGTGCTGCGCTGTACGGCGCGACGGGCGCTGCGGCCGGCTCGATGACCTCCGAGTTTGCGGGGATCTTTGCGGTGGACGCGTTCACGGCGTTCTTCCGCGTGTTGTTCGCAGTGACGCTCGTGGTGGTGGTGGTGGGCTCGCACGAGTACGTGTCGAAGAACATCCGCCACCAGGGCGAGTTCTACACGATGCTGCTGTTCGCGACGGTGGGCGCCTCCTTCATGGCGGGTGCGCGCGAGCTGCTGACGGCCTACGTCGGCATCGAGCTGCTGTCCTTCTCGCTGTATGTCGCGGTATCGCTCGCGAAGAGCGACTCGCGGTCGGGCGAGGCTGGTCTGAAGTACGTGCTCCTCGGTGGTCTCGCCTCGGCGACGCTGCTGTACGGGCTGAGCCTGGTCTACGGCGCTGGCGGTTCGACGAGCTACGTCGAGATCGCGAAGAACCTCGAGCACGTCGAGGGGCTGCGGATGCCGCTCGTGCTCGGCCTCGTGATGGTGATTGCTGGCGTGGGCTTCAAGGCCTCGGCGGTGCCGTTCCACATGTGGACGCCGGACGCCTACGAGGGCGCACCGCTGCCGGTAACGGCGATCTTGTCGGCAACCTCGAAGGCTGCCGCGTTCGCGTTGATCCTGCGACTGTTCTCGGGCCCGTTCCTGCCGGTGATCGGCGAATGGCGCACGACGATCGCGATTCTCTCGCTCTCCACGATGGTGGTCGGCAACTTGATCGCGCTGCAACAGACGAACATCAAGCGCCTGCTGGCGTACTCCTCGATCGCGCAGGTCGGCTACATGCTGATGGCGGTCGTGACGATGTCCGATGTGTCGGCCTCGGCGCTGCTGCTGCACATGGGCGGCTACCTCGTGACGAACCTTGCGGTGTTCATGGGCGTAATCGCGTTCTACAACCACAGCAACACCGAGGAGATCTCGGGGTTGCATGGTCTGGCGGAGACGAACCCGTTCCTGGCGATGGTGCTGGCCGCTGGCCTGCTGTCGCTGAGCGGCATGCCGCTGCTGGCGGGCTTCACGACGAAGTTCATCCTGTTCCAGGCGGCGGCGAGTGGTGGCTATCTCTGGCTGGTGACGCTGGCCGTGATCATGTCGACGATCTCGCTCTTCTACTACCTGAAGGTGATTCGGCAGATGTACGTGGTGCTGCCGGATGGCTCGCAGCTGCCGTACGCGACCGAGCCGAGCGTGCGCCAGGAGCGATGGTCGATGTCGCCGAGCTCGACGCTGGTGGTGTCGGTGCTGTTCCTGGGGATCGTGGTGGTGGGCCTGTACGTGGCGCCGCTGGCGGTGGCTGCGGACAACGCGGCTCGCGCGCTGTTCAAGGCGTAGCCGCCGGCGCTTCTGGCTCTTCGCCTGGCGGCTCATCGCGCCAGACCTCGGACGTTCGAGTTGTGACGAAGCCCCGCGCGAGCGGGGCTTCGTTTTGTGTGCGTGTGCTCGGCGTCGGACGGCTCGGCTGTCGCCGTGGCCGGGCGCGAGGGCCGCTGCGCGGCCGTGCTCACGCCGGACAGTATTTCGCCCGCCCTCCCGCCCATGTGAGGGGACTTCGTCCCCTCGACCCCTAGCAGGGCTTTGCCCTGCACCCCTTCGGAGTGCGTGGCGCACTCGGGAGGCTGGTCGTTGATTTGTACTGTTCGATTGAGTGTTTAGTCCTCGGCGTTGGGGAGGGGGAGCGGGGCGGCGTTGGGGTCGAAGGATGCGGTCTGTGGGGGTTCGATGTCGGTGGGGTTGGTGGCGTTGTCGCGGGTGATGGAGTCGATGGGGATGGTGGTGGAGCGGAAGCCGATGCGGCGGTGGGTGCCGTCGCAGTAGGGGCGGTTCTCGCTGCCGCCGCAGCGGCAGAGGGCGAGGCGTGACTCTCGAATGATGGTCTCGCCGTTGGCGTCGGTGAGGTGGAGGTCACCTCGGACGACGAGCGGGCCGTCTTCGACGAGGACGATGGTTGTCGGATTCGAGGCGAGCTCGGTGCTGCCGTCGGGGCGGGTGTAGCGGAGCGCGCCAGTGGGGCAGTGCTCGATGGCGGCGGCGACGGTGTCAGCGTCGGCGCGGTCGAGGTGGATCCACGGGCGGTCGAGCGGGTTGAAGACGTCGGGCAGCGCGCGGATGCAGGCGGCGACATGCACGCAGCGCGATGAATCCCAGTGCACCTCGATGTTGTCGTTCTTGTAGGTACGCGTGGTCATCTCGTCCTCCTCGTGGTGCGAGCAGTGGACCGCAACACTGCGGCTTTGCGGTCATCACAAACGCCATCCGCAGTGGCCGTCACCAGGCGGCGGCTCGATATATGCTGAGCCCATGACCGCACCGATCGAGATTCCGCGGCAATTTCTCGATGTTCCGTACAACGGCGTGGTCATTCCCGGCTCCAGGCCCGTCGGCGATCTGTCGGCCGGCGCAAATTGCCAGGTCTTCGCCTACGCGATCCTGTCCCACTTCGGGATCGACTTTCCGCCTCTGCGCTCAAGCGAACTGTGGACGGATACGACGGCTTCGGTTCAGGTCGACGGCGAACCGAGGCCGCTCGATCTCCTGCTCGTCAACCGAACGTCCGACCCTTTCGGGCGCATGTCGGATTGTGCCTCGGCGACGGCTCGGTGATCCATCTCGCGAAGCACATCGGCAAGCCAGCTGTATGGCCACTGGATCAGTTTGCTGCCTGGCCCGCCTATGGCGTCAGGATCGGAATCAAACGCCCGTTGCGCTGATCTCGATCGGCTCAGCTCAGGCCGCGACCTTCACCTTGTTGCCTTACGGCTCTTCGCCTTCCGGCTCCGTGAATCGAGCACGGCTCGTCGATGCTCGCTGCGACGGCGCGTGTGAGCTGCTGGAGTTGGCAAGGTGCGGACGATCGAGGGGTGGAGAGGACTCTCTCCATACTTAACTTATGACTCGTTGGGGGGCTTGCCGCAAGGCCCCAGTCGTGGCGCAGACTCGCCGGCTCGCGGGGTGCTGCGGAGCTGGAGGTCGCGTGATGCGTACTGAACATGCGGTGGTGATTGCGGGTGGTGGGCCGACGGGGCTGATGCTGGCGGCGGAACTCGCGCTGGCGGGGGTGGATGCGGCGATCGTGGAGCGGCGCGAATCGCAGATGCTGGCGGGACAGCGAGCGGGCGGACTGCACGCTCGATCGATCGAGGTGCTGGACCAGCGTGGGGTGGCGGAGCGGTTTCTATCGGCGGGGAAGACGATGCAGGCAGTGGGGTTCGCGCTGAACCCCCTCGACATCAGCGACTTCCCGACGCGGCATCCGTATGTGCTGGCGCTGTGGCAGAACCACATCGAGCGCATCCTTGCGGAGTGGGTGACGGAGCTCGGCGTGCGGTTCTATCGCTCGACGGAGGTGGTGGGGTTCACACAGGACGATGGCGGTGTGGACATCGAGCTGTCGAGTGGTGACTCGTTGCAGGCGCAGTACCTCGTTGGTTGCGATGGCGGGCGGAGCTTCGTGCGGAAGCATGCGGGGATCGAGTTCCCCGGTTGGGATCCGTCGACGAGCTTCTTGCTGGCCGAGGTGGAGATGACGGAGGTGCCGCCGTCGGGGATTCAGCGCGATGCGGTCGAGGGGCTGCGCGGCGCGAGCCTGATGGATGACGGCGTGCACTATCGCGTGATGATCGAACAGCCGCCTGCGGGACTCTCGGATGATCCGACGCTGGCTGATCTGAGCGCGAAGCTGATCGAGGTGTATGGCACTGACTTTGGTGTGCGCGATGCCGTGTGGATCACGCGGTTCACGGACATGTCGCGACAGGCGGCGACGTATCGGCAGGGACGCGTGCTGCTTGCTGGCGACGCGGCGCACATTCACTCACCGGCAGGCGGGCAGGGGCTGAACACCGGCGTGCAGGACGCGGTGAACCTCGGGTGGAAGTTGGCGCAGGTGGTGCGTGGCACGTCGCCGGAGTCGCTGCTCGACACATATCACGCGGAACGGCATCCAGTTGGTGCTCGTGTGTTGCGCAACACGATGGCGCAGACGGCGCTGAATCGCGGCGACGATCGGACGATGGCGTTGAACGAGACGATCGCGCAGTTCTTGAGCATGGATGAACCTCGACGACGGATTGCGGGAATGCTGTCGGCGCTGGATGTGCACTACGACCTGGGGTCGGGACATCCGTTGCTGGGGCGGCGCATGCCTGATCTCGATGTGGTGTTGAAGGACGGGCCGCGGCGTGTGTTCTCGTTGCTGCACGAGGCGCACGCGGTGGTGCTGCGCTTCGGTGTTGCGGGCGCGCTCGATGTGCGTGTGTGGGGGGATCGAGTGCGATTCGTTGATGCTCGATACGACGGGGTGTGGGAGTTGCCGGTGCTCGGTGCGGTGGCTGCGCCGAGTGCGGTGTTGATTCGACCGGATGGGCATGTGGCGTGGGTGGACGAGGGCACTGACGTTGGATTGCGCGAGGCGCTCGAGCTGTGGTGCGGGGCGGCCGGCGAGGCTGCGTAAGCCTCGGTAGTGCGGTGTTCGTCGGACGGCTCGGCTTGCGCCGAGGCCGGGCGTCGGGCGGCTTTCAGCCGCGAGCCGACGCCGGACAGTGTTGAGCCCACCCTCCCACCCTTATGCGAGGGCTGCGCCCTCGCGCTCCTGCTTCGGAGGGGGCTTCGCCCTCCTCGATCCGCTTGGGACTTCGTGCGCTCGGCCTCGCAGAAGCGAAGCCCCCTCGAATCCATTCGGAACTTCATCCACTCGCGGTCGCAAGGGCGTCGCCCCCGCAACCTCGGAGGGCCAGCGCACAACTCGGGTCGTGTGGTGACCGAGCTACGCGCGCACGGGGCTTCGGCGATCGAACGGATAGCACGAGGCCCGCAGAACGCGGGCCTCGTGGGTTGGTGCGTGGGGCTGCGGGAGTTAGAGGTTGCCGAGGTAGCGGCGGACTTCGTACTCAGTGACTTCGCGGCGGAACTGGTCCCATTCCTGGCGCTTGTTCTGGACGAGCGATTCGACGATGTGCTCGCCGAGCGCTTGCTTCATGAGCTGGGAGTTGGCGAAGACGGGGATGGCTTCGCCGAGCGAGGACGGGAGCGCAGCGATGTCGAGTGTGGCGAGCTCAGCTTCGGAGGCGTCGCCGACGGAGCGCTCGAAGGGGGCTGGGAGGGTGTACTGCGCCTCGATGCCCTGCATGCCGGCGGCGAGGGTCGCGGCGAAGAGCAGGTAGGGGTTGGCGGCGGAGTCGGGCACGCGGAACTCGATACGCGCGGTGTCGGGGCGCTCCGGGTTGTGCGACGGGACGCGCAGCAGGTCTGCGTGGTTGCTCGTGCTCCACGTGGCGTGGGTGGGGGCTTCGAAGCCGGGCACGATGCGGCGGTACGAGTTCACCCACTGGTTGGAGACGAGCATCATCTCCGGCGCGTGCTTCAGCACACCGGCCATGTACTGGCGGCCGATCGGGGAGAGCCCGTTGGAGGATGAGGGGTCGGAGAAGATGTTCTCCTCACCTCGGAACAGCGAGAGCTGGAGGTGCATGCCGGAGCCGTTTTGGTCGGTGCGCGGCTTGGGCATGAAGGTCGCGTAGACGCCGTGGCGCATGGCTACCTCTTTGACGACCAGGCGGTACGTCATGATCGAGTCGGCCATGGTGAGCATGTCGGTGTAGCGCAGGTCGATCTCGTGCTGACCGGGCGCCGCCTCGTGGTGACTGAGGACGATCGGGATGCCCATCTCCTCGAGCGTGAGCACGGTCTCGCGACGCAGGTCGGAACCAGAGTCGAGCGGCGTGAGGTCGAAGTAGCCGCCGGCGTCGATCGGCTCGGTGCCGTGCTGGTCACGGAAGTAGAAGAACTCAATCTCTGGGGAGACGTAGCAGGTGAGACCGGCGGCGGTGGCGCGGCGGATCTGCTGCTTGAGGATGTTGCGCGGGTCACCCTCGAACGGGGTGCCATCGGCCTTGAGGACGTCGCAGAACATGCGGGCCGTGGCGTTGTCGCGCGGCCGCCACGGCAACACCTGGAAGGTGGCCGGGTCAGGCAGCACGGTCATGTCGGACTCGCTGCGACGCGCGAAGCCCTCGATGGACGAGCCATCAAAGGTGATGCCGTCGGCGAGTGCGTGCTCGAGGTCCTCGACGGTGATCGCGACGGACTTCAGCACGCCGAGGATGTCGGTGAACCAGAGGCGAATGAACTTCACGTCCAGCTCGCGGCAGGCGCGGATGACGTGCTGTTGAGAGTCGAGGTCTACGTCTACCATGCTGCGATCCTAACCCAGCGCTGCGCGCTCTGCGTGACCGACTCGTGAAGTTCCGTGTCTCGTTTGTCTGTGTTCGACTGCCTGGGCTGTACGCAAGCAATGGCCCCGGTTGCCCGGGGCCATTGGTGTTACTCGCAGGCCGTATCGGACGGCTTAGCCGTTGAAGTACAGCTCGTACTCGTACGGAGTCGGGCGGAGGCGCACTTCCTGAGCCTCTGCACGCTTCCACTCCAGCCAGGTGTCGATGACGTCCTGGGTGAAGACGCCGCCCTGGAGCAGGAACTCGTGGTCCTTCTCCAGCGCGTCGAGGGCCGCGTCGAGCGAACCGGGGACGGTCGGGATCTTGGCAGCTTCTTCGGCCGGGAGGTCGTAGATGTTGCGGTCGAGCGGGTCACCCGGGTCGATCTGCTTCTGGATGCCGTCGAGGCCAGCCATCAGCATCGCGCTGAACGCGAGGTACGGGTTGCTGGTCGCGTCCGCCGGGCGGAACTCGATGCGCTTGGCCTTGGCCGACATCGAGTAGGTCGGGATGCGGACCGAAGCGGAGCGGTTACGCATGGAGTACGCCAGGTTCACGGGCGCCTCGTAGTGCGGGACCAGTCGCTTGTACGAGTTGGTCGTCGGCGCCGCGAACGCGAGCACGGAGTGCGCGTGGCGGAGGAGACCACCGATGTACCAGCGAGCGGTCTGCGACAGGCCGGCGTACCCGTTGCTGTCGTAGAAGGTCGGCTCGCCGTTCTTCCACAGCGACTGGTGCGTGTGCATGCCGGTGCCGTTGTCGCCGTAGATCGGCTTCGCCATGAACGTGGCGACCTTGCCGTGCTTCTTGGCGATGTTGCGGGTGAAGTACTTGTACCACTGGGCTCGGTCGGCCTGCTGCGTGAGCGTGCCGAAGAGCATGGCGAGCTCGCACTGACCAGCAGTGGCGACCTCGTGGTGGTGCAGCTCCATCTCGGCGCCGACGCTCTCAAGGGCGTCGACGATCTCGTTGCGGATCTCGACGAGGGTGTCGAACGGCGGGACGGGGGCGTAGCCCTCCTTGCCGGGGATCTTGAAGGCCATGTTGCCGCCAGTGGCGGACTCGTCACGGCCGGTGTTCCAGGCAGCCTCGACGGACTCGACGAAGTAGAAGGCCGTGTTCTGGCCCTGCTGGTAGCGGACGTCGTCGAAGAGGAAGAACTCCAGCTCCGGGCCCCAGAACGAGGTGTCCGCGATGCCAGTGGTCTTGAGGTAGGCCTCAGCCTTCTTCGCGATGTTGCGCGGGTCGCGGCTGTAGGGCTGGTGGGTCATCGGGTCGGCGACGTCGCAGATGAGGCTGAGCGTCGGCGTCGTGTAAACGGAGTCGATGGCCGCCGTGTCGAGGTCCGGCATGAGGAGCATGTCGGACTCGTGGATCTGCTGGAAGCCGCGGAAGCTCGAACCATCGAACCCGCTGCCTTCGGCGATGAGGTCGGCGTTGAGCCGGTGCGCCGGGAGCATGAAGTGCTGCCAACGGCCGAACAGGTCGGCGACCTTAAGGTCGACCTTGGTGACGCCGTTGGCCTTCACCATGTCGAGCGCTTCCTGGAGTGTGGTCACAGTGCCTCCCCTGCGTCCGCCAGCCGACGGATCGCCCGCAGTCCCTGAAATTGCCAAACAGAGGGCCTCAACAGTGGCCGCCCGATGGGCTGCCAGATTCTGCCTCGGCTCGTGTTACTGCGGAAGTTAATCCGGGGCGGTTTCCCTCGGATTACCTGTTTGTTACGAACACGTTTCGAAGGTGGTTGATAACACCTGACGTACGGTGAAAGCGGGCAGAACTGCTCGTTACTGCTCGCCGAGGCTCATGTTCGGGCGGCCGGCACCGTCGTCGAGGAAGCGATAGCCCACGTTGCGGACCGTCTCGATGAACGGCTCATGACGTTCGATCTTGGCTCGGATACGGCGGATGTGAACGTCCACGGTACGAGAGCCGCCGTAGTAGTCGTAGCCCCAGACGCGGTTGAGGAGCGCCTCGCGGGTGAAGGGCTTGCCGGCGTTGGTCGCGAGGAAGCGGAGGAGCTCGTACTCCTTGTAGGTGAGGTCGACCGCGTCACCATCGACGCTGACGGTATAGCGCTCCAGGTCGATGGCGAGGCCGCCGCGACGGAGGACGTTGCCCTCGTCGGCGCCGGTGCGCACCCAGAGCGCTCGGGACATGCGGACCTGGAGCTCTTCCGGGTCGGCGGGGGTGAGCATGAAGTCGTCGACTTTGACGCCGGCGCCGACGAGCGTGAGCTGCTCCCGGGTGGCGAAGAGGACGACACCGACGCGGTCAGCAATCTCGGAATCCCGCAGCACGGCAGCGAGGCCGCCCGGGGTGATGCCGATGCCGAGGTCGAGGCCGAGCAGTGCGGGACGCCACTCGCGGACGGCGAGCAGGCCAGCCTCCAGGTTCCGTTCGGAGCGGAAGGGGTGGCCGTTGGCGCGCGCAGCCATGTTCGCGGCCGTGATGACCTGCGGGTCGTCGCTGACCAGAAGAATGCGCTGCATCGCTGGATTGTAGACCAGCACTCTGGGGCTGTCTCACGCTCGTGAGCGCGGGATGTTACGAATGGTGGCGAATTGGCAATCTGATCGGAACACGCATCGCGGAGCGAACGCATGCCTGAGCTACGACTGACGAGCTGCACGTTGCGCCCGATCCGGCCGGGCGATGAGGACTCGATCGCGCGGTACGCAGACAACGTGCAGGTGTGGCGGAACGTGCTCGATCGCTTCCCGCATCCGTACACGCTCGAAGCCGCTCGGTCGTGGGTGGCGCACTGCCAGACGCACGAGCCGCAGACGCACAACTTCGGGATTGAGGTCGATGGCGCGATCGTGGGGATGATCGGCCTCGAGTCAGGGGCGGACGTGCACCGACGCTCGATGGAGATCGGGTACTGGCTGGGCGAGCCGTTCTGGGGTCGCGGGATCGCGACGGAGGCGGCCCGCGCGGTGACGGAGTACGCGTTCGCGACGTTCGACATCAATCGGGTGCAGGCATGGGTGTTCGGCTGGAACCCGGCTTCGGCGCGGGTGCTGGAGAAGGCCGGGTACGTACTCGAGGGTCGGCATGTGGGGGCGGTGACGAAGGCGGGCGAGACGACGGACGAGCTGGCCTACGCGATCGTGCGCTGAGCTCGCGTCCTTACAGCTCTGCGTCGAGGCGCACTGGATAGACGTAGCCGACGAAGGGGTGCCAGATCCGCATGCGCACCTCCTCCCAGGTGAGCGTGGCGCGGTCGACACGGCCCCATGCCGAGGTGCGGAAGCGCGTGGACCAGCCGCACATCTGCTGGCTCCAGTTCATCTCGGCGACCTCGATGCCCTCGGGCGTGACGCGCTCGACGTAGGCGACGTGGCCGGCACCGCCGGACCAGACCACGACTGCGCCGGGTCGCGCGGCGTGCAGATCGTCGACGACCACCCAGCCGGCCCAGGCGGCGTGGTTGGCCCACGTCCCGGCGTTGCCGCTCCAGTTCACGCCGGGCTCGGGGGCGCGCTCGTCGAAGCGGCGCGCAGCGTAGGTCGTGCACTGGCCGCCGCTGCCGGGGCGCGTGCTGGCGAAGCCCTTGTATGGGTCGAGGTCGCGGCCTTCGAGGCTGCACTCGTCCGTGGCACTGGCTCGTGCCGGCGAGAGCAGCGCGACTGGGGCGGCGACGGTCAGTGCGGCGAGGGCGCCGAGGAAGCTGCGTCGGTCGATGGTGGCCACGAGCACTCCTCGTCTGCTGGGGGCGAAGGGCGCCCACCGTATCTGATCTGGCTGCGGCTGTGTGCTCGCCGGGACGGCTCGGCAGGCGCCGAGGCCGGGGCACGGGCGGCTCCTCGATGTCGCCCAGCACCATCTGCAGGTGGCTCGCCGCAGCCGTGCCGGACAGTGTTTCGCCCACCCGCCCGCCCTTATGCGAGGGCGAAGCCCTCGCGCTCCCTCCGGATTCCGCCGGCTTTGCCGCGGATCGGAGGCTCCTCGGGCTACCTGTAGACGGATTACGGCGAGCTCGAGGGGCTGCGGGCGACCTCGGTGGGTGGTGGCGGCGGGCGGGAGGTCTGGCCCAAGGGGTGGTGGTAGGGGCGATTACAAGCACGAGATGCTGTGGATATCTCGCTCGCCGCAGGGTGCGGTGGGGGTGGTGAGGCTGCTATCCTTCCGCCTCGCCCACCCGGAACGGCAGCCCGGTCGCCTCACGGCCGCCCCGCCGAGGGAGTCTCCTCATGCAAGTTGTCGAAGCTACCGATCTCACGAAGATCTACCAGAACAAGTACATCGCGCTGAACGCGATGAACCTGAACATCGAAAAAGGCATGGTCTACGGCCTGGTTGGGCCGAACGGTGCCGGCAAGTCCACGACGTTCCGCGTGATGATGGGCCTACAGCGCCCGACCGCGGGGAGCATCAAGGTTTTTGGCGAGGAGATGGACCCGGAGCGGTCCGACCTGCGCCGACGAATCGGCTTCCTGCCCACCAACCCGAGCTTCCCTCGCAACCTGACGCCGATCTCGTACCTCGAGTTCATCGGGTCGCTGATGGGGATCCCGACCGACCGAACGAAGATTCGCCTCGCGACGCTGTTGCAGGCGGTGGACCTCACGGGGGCGGCCTCGCAGCGCATCGATGGGCTGTCGACCGGTATGGTGACGCGCCTTGGGATCGCGGCGGCGCTGATGGGTGACCCGGAGCTGCTGATCCTCGATGAGCCGACGTCTGGCCTCGACCCGTCCGGCCGCAAGCAGACGATCGAGCTGATCCGTGAGCTGTCGGGTCGTGACCGCACGATCATCATCGCGACGCACATCCTCGGCGACGTCGAGCGGGTGTGCACCGACGTGGGGATCATCTCGGGCGGCCGACTGATCTACACGGGGCCGATGTCGGAGATGCGCCGCCTGGCGCGCCACGGCACGGTGACCGTGGAGATCGAGGGCAACACCAATGCATTCGAGCAGCAGGTGCCACTGCTGGATGAGCTGGGATCGGTGACGTACGAGCGGACGGGTGCGGAGTTCCACATCTCGTTCCTTGGTACGGAGGCGCTGCCGGTATACATCCACCGTGTGTTGGACCTGATCGACCGCACGGGGGTCGACCTGCTGCACTTCAACACGGGCGAAGACGAAATCGAAGAGGCGTTCCTGCGCCGCCTAGAGGAGGACAGCACGCGCGGCTTCCTGCGGGCGTCGGCGTGGGCGGCGGCGCAGCGAATCGGCGGTGGGCCGGAGACGCTGGCGCTGCCGGAAGCGACGTCTGAGGAGACTGTGGATGCAGGCGTTTCTGGTACTCCTTCGGTATGACCTCGACCAGATGGCGCGGTCCTGGATCGTTCGCGTCTGGGTCGCGCTGCTGATCATTGGGGCCGGTGTCCTGGTGAGCATCGCGGCGACGAACTCGGAGCTGGCATCGGAGACGATGGCGGCGTACCAGTACGCGGTGTTCGCGCCGCTGTCGTGGCTGGCCGTATCGATCTTCGCCGCCTCGGCGATCTCGGGTGAGGCCGGCGTGATGGCCGATGCGATCCTCTCGAAGTCGGTGAATCGCACGCAGTACCTGAGTGCCAAGGTGGTGTCGCGGATCGGTGCGACGCTGATCGTGTACGTACTGGTGACGGTTCCGCTGGCGTATCTGCTCGGCCGCTACGCGGTGGCGGACACCACGATCAGCGGACTGTTTGTCGGGCTACTGCTGGTGGCGATGATGGTGTCGTTCCTTGCGGCGCTCGGCATTCTGCTGTCGACGGTGTTCCGCAATGTGCAGCTCGCGATCCTCGCGGTGATGGTGACGGTGCTGTTTTCCGGTGCGGTGCTGCAGTTCCTCGGTCTGACGTGGATGTCTACGACGGCGATCCTGAACGAGCTGCCCACGACGTTCCGAGGCGAGACGCCGCTGTGGAATGTGTTTCGCGCGATCATCGTGTTTGGGGCGCTGACGGTCGCCTCGATCTCCGCGTCGCTGTACGTGTTCCGCATGAAGGACCTCTAGGCGCCTTCGGCGCTTCTCGCCCAGCTTCTTGTGTCGCGGGTTCGTGACTCGAGGCTTCTTGGGTGCGCGAGCCAGCAAGGAGATGCGGGCTCGCAGCGCGCGGTAGCATCGAGTCATGCATATCGGCTCGATGCTCAGCTCTACAGACGAGGCGGTTGAACTCGGAACATACGGCGGTCGCGTCGTGCGTGGCGTGGTGCGTCGTCGCTCGCTGCGCTTCGGGCTCGGCGAGCGGCTGCGGCTGAACCTGCAGCAGCTTTCGCCTGTCGCTGTCGAGGTGGACGGGGAGCGCACTCGCATTCACTCGATGGATCCGCGCACGCGTCTGCTGTTGCAGCGGGCGTTGCTGGTGCTCGTAGTGTCGATGGTGGTGCCGCGACTGCTCGCGCGACGACATCGAGGTGCGCCTGCGGCACAACGGAGGTCTGGATGAACTCGACGGATGGGATGAGTGCGATGGGTGCACTGGCGTCGTTGCCGGAGCGCGCGTCGGCGGCCTCTGTGTTTGGTGAGCCGGCGACGGCGGGTGACCGGGTGGTGATTCCGGTGGCCGAGGTGATGATTGCGATGGGTGCGGGATGGGGCGGTGGCAATACAACTGAGCCGACGGCCACGAGTGTGCCGGTGGCGCCCGCTGCTGGCTCAGGTGGTGGCGTCGGTGGTTGGGGGCGCGCTCGGGGCATTGCGGTGATCGAGCTGGGGCCGGATGGGGTGCAGGTGCATCCGATCGTGGACCAGACGGCGATCTCGCTCGCGGGAATCGCGTTGGCGGGGGCGGTGTTGGCGCTCGTGGCACAGGTGACGAAGAAGCTGATTCGCTAGGTGGTTGCTGCGCGACGAGTGCGCGCTGTCGGACGGCTCGGCTGTGCCGAGGCCGGGCGCGAGGGCCGCTGTGCGGCCGGACTCGCGCCGAACTGAATTGAACCCACCCTCCCACCCTATGAGGGGACTTCGTCCCCTCGCCCCTAGCAGGGGCTGCGCCCCTGCACCCTCGGAGTCGCCTCGAACGACTCTGCGCGCGGTGACAGCAACGTTCGACGCGCGTGAGCTCGGAGCTATGGGGTGGGGGCGTGCTCGGTGGGGGGCTCGAAGGTGGCGCCGTGTTCGCGGGCGTGCTCTTCGCGGAGGTAGCGGAGGCGCTCGACGAAGTCGGGGGCGACGAGGTCGGGGGTGAGCATGACGACGGCATCCTCGCCGTTGTCGGAGTAGTAGGCGCGCAGGGTGCCGGTGTTTTCGAAGCCGAACCATTCGTAGAGGCGACGCGCGCGGGCGTTGGTGGGGCGTACCTCGAGCGCGATGTTCTTAAGCTCGGCGTCGGTGGCGAGGGTGTGCGCTTCCAGCAGCAGGCGCTGCGCGATGCCTCGATGCTGCTGCGTGGGGTCGACGGCGATGGTGACGACGTGCATCTGGTCGATCGTGTACCAGAGCCCGAGGAAGCCAAGGATGACCTCGGCCGGCTCGTCGAGGCCGAGGATGCGGCGGATGGCACCCATGACAGCGCCGTTGTGGCGTGGCTGCTGGTGCGGACTGCGCTCGACGGCGACGACGTACTGGGCGAGGCCGTTGTGCAGCTCGCGCTCGAAGGGTGTGCCGGGGAGGTTCGTGCCGTAGGCGAGGCGCTCGATGCGGCGAACCTGGCGGAGGTCGCCGGCTTCCATCGGGCGGATTGCGATGCGTCGTTGGTTCGTCGCCATGGGCAGGGCACAACGTGCCCGTTTTTGCCCAGCGTTGCAATCAGTCGTTATCGCGCTGGGTGTCATCTCCTGTCGATCGTCGCCGAGTGCCATGTGGGGCTCGGTGCTGTCGTGGTGTGGGGAGAGCCTTGGTGGGCGCCTCGATGTCGGCGCAGGAGGAGGCGGCGATGACCGGGGAGCGAGTGAGCACCGAGGACCTCGAGCTGGAGGCGCAGGGGCTGGACGGGTTCAACGCGATCGATGACGACGGTGAGGGGCTACCGGACGAGGCGCTGGCCGAGCTGGCGGCGCTCGATGCGGAGTCGGGTGGCGAGGACTTCGAGGGTGAGGCGAGGCAGGCGGAGTTGGACGAGCTGCGCTCGGAGCTGGCGCAGGCGGTGGACCGCTATCGCTCTGCGGTGCTGGCGGGGGCGCCGGACGTGCCGGGCGACCTGGTACGCGGCGCGACCCTGGACGAGGTGGATGAGTCGTTGGAGGCGGCGAAGCGGACGGTGACGCAGATCCGCGCGCGTGTGACTGCGGAGTTGGGGAAGGCGGAGGGCTTTCCGGTGGGCTCGCCTGCTCGTGACGACGGCAACCTCGATGGCCTGTCGGCAAGCGAGAAGATTGCGTACGGGCTGGCGCGGGGGCGCTCTTCGCCCAGCTTCTTGTGAGCGCGGTTGAGCGAACTCGAACGCACGAGGTCTGAATAAGCTCGGGCGGTGTTGGAAGGGGCTCGCTAGTCGAGGAGCTCGGCGATCGAACGGATGATGCGGTCGGGGGTGACTGCTGCATCGGCGGGCAGGCCGTTGCCGGCGACGTCGACCCAAATCGCCTCGATGCCCAGTTGCTTGGCGCCGCCGATGTCGGCGTAGAGGTCGTCGCCGATCATGACCTCGTGCGCGCCGAGGGTGTCGAGGACGTGACGGTAGACGCGCTGGTCGGGCTTGCCGACGCCGAACTCGCCTTCGATCGCGATCACCTCGAAGTGATGTGCGAGGTTCCAGCGTTCGATCTTGCCTCGCTGGTCGGTGGCGGAGCCGTTCGTGATCAGGGCGAGCTTCGCGCCGTTGTTGCGCAGCGTTTCGAGGACGACCAATGACTCGGGGCGCATGCGCACGCCGGCGTCGCGCAGCGTTCGGTAGTGCTTCGAGAACTCGAGTGCGGCGTCCGCGCTGATGCTCGCACCAAGTCCTCGAGGATGGCGCGTTTCCGTTCGATGGTGCGTACGTGGACTGGACGCCGGCGCCGCACTGGGGCATTCCCGAGCCGCACCCCGACTGGCCGTACCTCGAGCCATACGACACGCCACTCACGACCGGGCGGCGGCTGCCGTGGACGGATGCGCCTCGAAAGTAGCGTGGTGGGCGATACGAACAATCGTTCGGTATACTCGCGGCATGGTTGAAGACGACACCCGGGGCCCGCTGGCGCGCACGCAGTCGACCGACGACGTCGAGAGCGAGCCGACGCTGCGCCCTCGGCGGCTCGACCAGTACGCCGGCCAGGAGTCGGTGAAGGAGAGCCTGCGCATCGCGATGACCGCGGCACAGGCGCGGCAGGAACCGCTCGACCATGTGCTGATCTACGGGCCTCCGGGCCTGGGCAAGACCACACTGGCGATGATCATGGCCGCCGAGATGGGCGTCTCCATCCGCGTGACGGCGGGGCCGGCGATCGAGCGCACGGGCGACCTCGCCTCCATGCTCACGACGCTGCAGACCGGCGACATCCTGTTCGTCGACGAGATCCATCGCCTGCCTCGCGTCGTCGAGGAGATGCTCTACCCGGCGATGGAGGACTTCGCGCTCGACATCATCCTGGGGAGCGGGCCGCAGGCGCGCGACGTGCGACTCAAGCTCAACCGCTTCACGCTGATCGGCGCGACGACACGCTACGCCATGATCTCGCAGCCGCTGCGTGACCGCTTCGGCTCCACGTATCGCCTCGACTTCTACGACGAGGAGGCGCTGTCGCGCATCGTGCGCCGCTCCTCCGACGTGCTGCATGTGCCGGTCGACGAGGACGGCGTGCGCGAGATCGCGCGGCGATCTCGAGGTACCGCGCGCGTGGCCAACCGGCTGCTGCGCCGGCTGCGCGACTACGCGCAGGTCGAGGGCAACGGCGTCGTCACTGGCCCGCTCGCGCAGCTGGCGCTGGAGCAGCTGCAGATCGACTCGCTCGGCCTTGACTCGATGGATCGTGAGCTGCTGCGCGTGCTGATCGAGCGCTTCAACGGCGGCCCCGCCGGCCTCGAGACCCTCGCGGCGGCGGTATCCGAGGAGTCGGACACGATCATGGACGTGTACGAGCCGCATCTGCTGAAGATCGGCTTCCTGCAGCGCACGCCGCGCGGCCGCGTGGCGACGCGACTTGCGTATGACCACCTGGGGCTTGAGGCTCCACGTGCGGCATATCCGGGGACCCTTCCGGGCGGGACATCGCCGCAAGCACCATTGTTTGGAGTGGGGGACTGATGAGCGGACGAACGCGGATCTCCTCGGGATCGCCGTGGGAGAGCCGGATTGGCTATTCGCGAGCGGTGCGCGTGGGCGACCACGTGTGGGTCTCGGGCACGACGGGCACGCATCCGGATGGCACGGTGCCGGAGGGTGCGATCAACCAGACGCGCGTCGCGCTGGGCGTGATGCAGAAGGCGCTGCAAGAAGCGGGCGCCTCGATGGCTGATGTCGTGGCCGTGCGCGCGTACCTGGTCGACATCAGCGAGTGGGAAGCGATCGGCAGTGCGCTGGGCGAGAAGTTCAGCGACGTGCGTCCCGCGCTGCTGCTCGTGCAGGTCGCGGCGCTGATCTCGCCGGAGCATCGCGTGGAGATCGAGTGCGAGGCCGTGATCGGCTCGGCGTAACGCACACGCCTCGAACGTTCGAGTACGACGAAGGCCGCATCAGTGATGCGGCCTTCGTGTTGTGCATGCGTTGTGTGGCCTACTCGGGCTTCACGTCCTCGTGTGGGAGCGGCTGCTGCTGCTCAGGTGGCGGTGGCGTCATCGGTGGTGGTGGCGGCGTAGCTGGTGTGGTCGGCGCGTCACTACTCGATGCAGTGTTCGCAGTTGGCGGGGTCCCCTCCGCAGATTCGGTACGTGCGGCTGCCGCGCGCTGCTGCTGTTGCTGGTCCCACGCCACGCGACCGGCTGCTGCTGCGGCCTTCGCGACTTCGGCGAACTGCTCGGCGGCCACGCGTGCGGTTTCCGCTGCACTGCGCGCGGCGACGGCAAACTCCTCGGCGGCTCGCTTCGCGCGGTCCGCGAGGTCTTCGTCGACGAACGGCGGTCGAGGCGTGCTCGATGTGCTCGATGGATCCGAGCTGCCCTCGCCCAGCGAGCCGGCAATCGGGATGCTGTGGCCCTGCTCGTCGGCGGGCATCACCATCCAGAGCACGGCATATACGAGTACGCCTGCGCCCCAGACGAGGGTGAGCAGCACGGCCACGACTCGCACGACAGTGGTGTCGTAGCCGTAGTGCCGTGCGATGCCGGCGCAGACGCCGCCGAGGATCTTGTGTTCGAGGTCGCGCGTCAGGCGTTCTGAGCGCGGCTGGTAATCGGGTTGCTGCATAGGTGCATCTGCCTCCGCGGCGATCGTACGCGCCGCCTGAAGGCCATGTGTTACATGCGCGTATGGACTCCATGACAACTGGCGTTACGAAACTGCTGCGGTGTGAGCGGCTCGCTAACCGAGACGACAACTGCAGCGATGCTGGTGCTCAAGGGTGTCTCGGGGTGCATCGAGGTCAGGATCCATCACGTCTGATCTTGAGCACCCGAAACACGGTGCGTCGTGACACACCGAAGCGCCTGGCGATTTCGTCGACAGTCGCACAGTTAGTGTCGTGGACTCGACGGATTTCCTGATCACGGACGACGTTGATCATGGTGCGTGCCCCTCCCGGTTCGTCAAAGCGGCAACGCGGCAGCGGACACGTGAGACAGGACCTGAAAAGATCGCAACCTTCGTCGCGGTAATTCACGTGCTCAGGTAGGGCGTCTTCGCGGGGCCGTCGTCCGCTGGGGTGGATCGACGTGGCGTTGAGGCCACCGCAGCCGGCGGTCATGAGTTCCTCGGCTGCGGCGACAGTTGTGAACAGTCCGGGCATGGCGCGTTCCCTTCTCGTGGCGGAGAGGGAGAGTAGAACTAACGTTCTACATAGTGAAGGGGCAAGCGGCGCGTTCGGTCAGACTGCAACAGCAGTCAGGCGTGGGCTCGAACCTGGGAGCGAAGCCAGGCGAGCGTCTCGGTCTGGAGCGGGTGGATGTCCCAGCCCTTGGCCTGGCCGTCCTCTTCCATCAGCTCGAGGTAGGCCAGTGCGCCCTCCAGCAGCCCGACCTCGGCAGCATCGGCGACGCGCTGGAGGGTAGGCCGGCGCTTGAGCTTGTTTGGCTCGAACTTGTCGGCGAGGAACATGCACCACGCCTCAGGCGTGTAGGAGGGGTGGCCGGTGGTGTGACAGCGAATAGCGCTCACCAGCTCGGGATCGCTCAGCCATGCTCGCTCTTCGAGGATGGCCGCGGCGATCGGGCCGTGCAGCAGCACGGGGTTCGCGCGGTCCACCGGCAGCACCTCGATGCCGCGCGCCTCGGCCTCCGCGAGCCATTGCTCGTCGGACCAGTGGCGCACGAGGTCGTGGCCCTGCGCGGCGAGCGTCGCGCGCGCCTCGTCGGCCCCATGTCGTCTCGCGAGCTCCGAGGCGAGCGTGACCACGCGATCGATGTGCTTGGTGAGGCGCTTGGGGAGCTCGGGCTCCATCAACGCTCGCAGCTGTTGTGCTGGGCTTAACACAGTCTTAGCCATCTTTGATCCCATACCTAGGGAGTCTACCTATGACAGGGAGTCCCCGCGCCGACCACGATATCCACCGAGTGATGCACGCATGAGGCGCGCACTGCTCAACGCACGCCGTGGGGCGTGATGGGGCGAACGATGCAGGGACTGCCAGCGCAGCGGGCGACGATGCCGCAGCCGAGCAATGCTCGGCGGGTGCTGCACGTTGCCTGGGCGCCGCTGCTCTGGACCGTCACGCTCGGTATCACCGCACTGCTCGCACGCGAGAGCGTCCGGCTGCCGGAGGAGCGCGTGCTCTTCGCGACCGCGGCGTTGCTGCCGATCGCACTCGCTGCCGGGATCCATGGTCTGGTGATCGCGCTGCGTCGCAGCCGTCGGCGCCTCGAACACCAGCGTGTCGAGGTCGCCTCCGTATTGCACGACCTGCGCGCGCCGCTGATGACCGCTCGTTCCTACCTCGACCTGCTCGCTGCGGAGACGCTCGGCCC